>CAJUOF010000356.1 GCA_910587905.1 uncultured Lachnospiraceae bacterium | reverse complement strand
TACTTGGCCGCATCCGATAAAATCCGCAGTTTTTTCTCCAGTTCCACAAATCCCCGTTCCATGTCCGCTCCTCAAATCGAATATGTGTTTGTATTATTTTAGCATATATGTTCGTATTCAGCAACCCTTTCTTTTGATTTTTTTGCGGCTTTCATCAATGCGATTTCCTGTATAATTTTTTATATTTTTATTGACATTTTATATTTTTTTATATATCTTGTAATCGAAAGAACCTAGCTCCTGTTTCGCGCTGTTCAGCGCCGGAGCGTTGAACTTTAAAAGACAACATAAAGGAGGACTGCCACATGCGCTATACAGAACTGGACACTCCGTCCCTGCTCATCGACCGGGAACGGCTTCTCAAAAATCTTGCCGACATGCAGCACTATGCCGATGAAAACAATGTGAAATTACGCCCCCATACCAAGACCCACAAGATGCCGGAACTTGCCATGCTTCAGGAAACTCAGGGCGCCTGCGGAATCGCCGTCGCAAAGGTGGGGGAGGCCGAGGTCATGGCCCAGTGGGGCCTTAAGGACATCTTCATCGCCAATGAGATCGTGGGCAGCCAGAAGCTGGAACGGATCGCGGCTCTCTCAAAAATTGGCGTCCGCATCTCCTTCGGCGTGGATACTCCCTGCCAGGTGACCCAGGCCGAGAAGGTATTTTCTGCAAATGAGATCACCGTCCCGGTGCTGATCGAGATCGAGGTGGGAGAAAACCGCTCCGGCATCATCCGGGAGGAGGATTTCATCCGGCTCTTAGACACCCTGAAGGACTGTCCCCACGTGTCCTTTTCAGGAATCTTCTCCCATGACGGCAACAGCTATCACGCAGCGGACCTCGCCGGGCTCCACAGCCTCGCGGAGGAGGCCCAGAGGAGGACGCTCCATTTCGTGGATCTGGCAAAAGCCCACGGCATGCCCTGTTCTGTGGTGAGCTACGGCGCAACGCCCACTTTTATGAACCATGTGAAGATCCTGGAAGGCATCACGGAACTCCGGCCCGGCACCTACGCCCTGATGGACGCCTCCCAGGGACACGCCGTCGGAACCCTGGATCGCTGCGCGGCCACCGTCCTGGCCACCGTTATCAGCAAGCCCACCGACACCCGCACCATTCTGGACGTGGGAGCCAAGGGGCTTACCATGCAGGAGCGCACGGCCGGCATCTGTGCCACCCCCGGCAAAGGCACCATCCTGGAATACCCGGGAGCCCACATCGACTCCGTATTTGACGAACATGCCATCCTCTATGACAGAGAATTTCATGACAGAGTGTGCATCGGCGACAAGGTGCGGATCATTCCCGTCCACGTCTGCCCGGTATGCAATCTTTATGACCGGGCCTATCTGATTTCCGGCAGCGAGGTGGTGAAAGAGCTGGCCGTCGCCTGCCGCGGAAAGTTATGCTGAGGGGCCAAAAAATCTCATAAAGGAAGTATACCCATGAAACAGATCCTCATTCCCTATGTCTCCGCCGCCAACATGCTGGCCCGCACCTTCGGTCCCGACTGCGAGGTGGTCCTGCATGATCTGGACATGCCGGAGCATTCCGTCGTATACGTGGCGGGAGGCGCGGTGACGGGACGAAAACCCGGGGACAGCTTTGACCATCTGGTCCGCCAGGTGATCCTCTCCGAACATTTAACGGAAGACTATGTGGCCAATTACTATTTTACCGCCCCAAACGGCAGGCTGATCCGTTCCTCCACCCTGCTGATCAAGGATGAGGACGGACATCTTCGGGGGGCTCTGTGCATCAACCTGGATACCACAAGAATTTCCGAGCAGATCCGATTCTTACAGAGCTTTCTCCCGGAGAAAGAGGCCGAGGCCGAAAGACCGGATGAGGATACCGAAAAGACCGGCCACGTGGCCGTGATGATCGAAAAGCTGATGGACGGGATTCTTGGAAATGTCTGTGCCTCAGACCTGTCCAGGGAAGAACGCATTGAGAAGATCCGCTTCATGGAGACCAGGGGAATCTTCTTAATGAAAGGGAGCGTGGAAAAAGCTGCGGAAAAGCTGGGAGTCAACAAGGTTACCATTTACAGTTATCTGGACGAAGTCAGGGGGAAACGAAGATGAGCAAACTGAAAATTTTACAGACGCAGATGCCGGTATCGGCAGATAAAGAAGAGAACCTGTCCGCCGCAGAGCGTGCATGCAGAGCCGCCGTCTCAGAGGGAGCCGATCTTGTGGCCCTGCCGGAGATGTTCTGCTGCCCCTATGACACGGCAAATTTCCCTCTCTATGCCGAGGGGGAGGACGGCCCTGTCTTAAGCCGCTGCCAAAGCCTCGCAAAAACCTATGGGCTCTACCTGTCCGCCGGCTCCGTGCCGGAGAAAGGCGAGGATGACACCGTCTACAATACCGCCTATGTCTTCGACCGGGAGGGCAGGCAGATCGCCAAGCACCGGAAGGCTCATCTCTTCGACATCGATGTGAAAGGAGGGCAGACCTTCCGGGAATCCGACACATTGTCCCCCGGAAATTCCGTCACCACCTTCGACACGGAATTCGGTGTCCTGGGACTCTGCGTCTGCTACGATTTCCGCTTCCCGGAGATGGGCCGCCTGATGGCCGCAAGAGGCGCCAGGCTGATCCTCGTGCCGGCGGCCTTCAACCCCACCACCGGGCCGGCCCACTGGGAATTAATGTTCCGGGCCCAGTCCATGTTCAGCCAGGTCTTCACCGTCGGCACCGCCCCCGCACCGGACCTGGCAGGCACCTATCGTTCCTGGGGACATTCCATCGCCGTGGATCCTTGGGGGAGCGTCCTCGCTCAGATGGGCACGGAGGCCGGTTATCAGACCGTCGAGCTGGATCTCGCCGAGACCGATTCTGTGCGCAGTCAGCTCCCCCTGCTCGCCCACCGGCGCACAGATTTGTACACCTTAAAGGAGAATAGCCAATGAATTTTATCTGTACGAAATGCGGACACAGAGAAGATACCACAACCAGAAAATCACACTGCGACTGCGGCGGCCTCTGGAAGCTGGATCACCGGCCCCCCGCCTATGACCCGGAAAAGATCGACCGGCAGGAGTGGAGCCAGTTCCGCTACCGGAGCTTCATGGCGACAGAGGGGGAAAGCTGGCGTCAGGTCTCCATGGGAGAGGGAATGACTCCCGTGGTCCGGCTGGACGAGGATGTGTTATTAAAAATGGATTATTATATGCCTACCCTCTCCTTCAAGGATCGAGGGGCGGCCGTGCTGACCGCCCACTGCAAAGCCATCGGCGTCGACCGGGTGGTACAGGATTCCAGCGGCAATGCGGGCAATTCCGTCGCCGCCTACTGCGCCAGGGCCGGCATCGCCTGCGAGATCTTTGTCCCGGAGGGGACCAGTCCCAAAAAGATCGACATGATCCGCGCCCACGGAGCCGTCTGCACCGTGGTTCCGGGCACCAGGGACCACTGCGCCGACGTCTGCCGGGCCAAGGTGGAAAAAGAGGGGGCCTACTACGCGAACCATGTGTACAATCCCTTTTTCTATGAAGGGACCAAAACCTACATCTACGAGGTCTTTGAGCAGCTTGGCCGGATTCCGGAAAACCTGGTGATCCCTGTGGGCAACGGCACCCTGTTCCTGGGCGCCCTCTTTGCCCTGGAGCACCTTCTGGAGGGTGGTGCGATCCGCCGGATGCCCCGCATCATTGCCCTGCAGAGTGAGCACTGTGACCCTCTGCTCCGGGCGGCAAAGAGCGGCGGCCTGGAACCGGCCCCCGTCTCCCCCGCCCCCACCATCGCCGAGGGGATCGCCATCGGCCGGCCCATGCGGGGCGAAGAGATCCTGGCCCTTGCAAGGAAGCATGACATCCGTTTCGTCCACGCCCCCGAGGACCAGATTCTCGCCGCCAGGGCTCATCTGGCCCGCAAAGGCATCTACTGCGAGCACACGACAGCCGCCAATTATGCGGCTTACCTGGAATACTGCCGGCTGTATGGAAAAACCTCCGACTGCCTGATCACCATGTGCGGCGCCGGACTGAAATCCGACCACTAAAAATCTTGCAGACCACTGCAAGAATATTCCGACAAATTTTTGAGTTTCGCAATCGCCTAAAAATCCCATAAAGAAAAGGAGCGGACCGACGGCCAAACGGCCGCCAGCCGCCCCTTTTTTCTTCTGGGCGCCTCTCATTCCTCAGCAAAAGAGTCCTTTCCCACGCCGCAGACAGGGCAGACCCAATCCTCGGGAAGATCCTCAAATGCCGTTCCGGCAGGGATCCCGCTGTCAGGATCACCCACCTCGGGGTCATACACATAGCCGCAGGGCTCACATACATACTTTTTCATGTCACATCATCCTTTCTTACTTTTATACTTTTTCTTTTATATGTGGTAAAGGCAAAGATAAGCCCCTCCCATTCCATTTGTTCTCCCTCATAGGATAGCTCCCATTCCGGGTTTTTATCCAGATCCGGAAAAAAGGTATCCGCCGGAAACTCCCGGTCCACCCTTGTCACGTAGACCGTGTCGCAGAGGGGAAGGAACTGCCGGTAAATGTCGCCTCCCCCGGCAACAAAGATCTGTTCCGGCTCATAAGCCTTTAAAGCAGCCAGCGCCTCATCCATGCCATGGACCGTCACGACTCCCTCCCTGCAAAAGGCCGAGTCTCTGGTGAGCACCAGGTTTGTCCTGTTTTTTAAAGGCTTCCCGCCGGGAAAACTGTCCAGGGTCTTCCGCCCTATGACCACCACGTTTCCCGTGGTCATCCTCCGGAAAAACTTCATGTCCTGCGGAAGGTGCCAGAGCAGGTCCCCGTCCTTCCCAATGGCCCAGTTTTTTGCGGCCGCAACGATCATCTGCATGGCATCCTCCTTATTATATCGCCACCGGGATCCGCTCCCTGAAGGGATGATACCGGTAGTTTGTGAGCGAAAAGCTGTCCACCGTAAACTGATAAAAGTCCTTGACCGACCGATCCATGACAAACTCCGGCGCCTCGTAGGGTTCCCGCTTTAAAAGCTCCTCCACCATGGGCACGTGCCGGTCATAAATATGGGCGTCGGCGATCACATGGACCAGCTCCCCCGCCTCAAAGCCCGACACCTGGGCGAACATGCTAAGGAGCACCGCATACTGCAGCACATTCCAGTTGTTGGCCGTCAGCATGTCCTGGGAGCGCTGGTTCAAGATACCGTTTAACTGATTTCCCGACACGTTGAAGGTCATGCTGTAGGCGCAGGGATACAGCATCATCTCATGGAGATCCTGATGGTTGTAAATGTTGGTCAGGATCCGCCGGCTGGCCGGATTGTGCTCTAAATCATAGAGGACCCGATCCACCTGGTCAAACATGCCCTCTTTGTAAGAATGCTTCACCCCAAGCTGGTAGCCGTAGGCCTTCCCGATGGTGCCGTTCTCGTCCGTCCAGGAATCCCAGACATGACTGCCAAGGTCCGCCACCCGGTTGGACTTCCTCTGCCAGATCCAGAGGATCTCGTCGATGGCCCCTTTAAACGCACTCTTTCGGACCGTGACGACCGGAAACTCCTTCGACAGGTCATACCGGTTTATCACACCAAATTTTTTTATGGTATGAGCAGGAGTTCCGTCCTCCCACCTGGGCCGCACCTCCTGATCGGTATCCCATACGCCGTTCTCCAAAATATCCTTGCAGGTATCCATAAAAACCCTGTCCGCATAGCTCATATCTGTCCTCCTCACAGCCGCCCGAAAAGCTCCGGGGGTACATAAGCCTTCACGGAAATGCCGTCCGCCCGGTAGTCCTCCGACAGAAGCTGTCCGTAAGCCCGGATTAGCTGAATTTTCCCCGCCTCCGCATAAGGATAGAGCCGTTCCAGAAAAATCTTCTGCTCCTTCAGCTTCCTCGCCAGAAGTGATTTCAAGTCTGAAAGGCCCTGCCCGGTCTTCGCCGAAATCACCAGGGCTGCATCCGCCATAAAATCCCGGAGCACCGGAGTTTCCGCAAACTGGTCCGCCTTGTTAAACAGGGTGATCACCGGCTTTCCCACGGCCTCCAGCTTCTTGAGTGTCTCATAGACCGTGTGCATCTGAAGCTCCATGGACGGATTCGACGCATCCACCACATGGAGAATAACATCCGCATACCGCGCCTCCTCCAGCGTACTCCGAAACGCCTCCACCAGATGGTGAGGGAGCTTTCGGATAAATCCCACCGTGTCCGTCAGGAGGATCGATTCCCCCTCCGGCAGGGGAAGCTCCCTGGTGGTCGGATCCAGGGTCGCAAAAAGCTTGTCCTCCGAAAGAACCCCAGCCCCAGTCAGGGCATTTAACAGCGTGGACTTTCCCGCATTGGTATAGCCCACGATGGCAGCCACCGGCCTGTGATTCCTCTCCCGCCTTTTTCTGGTGGTCTCCCGGTGCCGCTCCACCTGGGAAAGCTCTGCCTTCAGCACAGAGATCCTCTCATGGATCCGCCGCCTGTCCACCTCCAGCTTTTTCTCCCCCGGCCCCCTGGTGCCGATGCCTCCCCCCAGCCGGGAGAGGACACCACCAAAGCCGGTCAGCCTGGCCGCCCGGTATCGGAGCTGGGCAAGCTCCACCTGGATCTTCCCCTCGCTGGTGGACGCCCTGGCCGCAAAAATATCCAGGATTACCATGGTACGATCCATGACCTTCACGTTAAGCGCCCGCTCCAGATTCCGAAGCTGGGCCGGGGAGAGTTCATCGTCACAGACGACGCCCGTAGCCCCCGTCTCCTCTGCCAGAAGCGAAAGCTCCAAAAGCTTCCCCGTCCCCAGATATGTGGCCGGATGGGCCGCCTCCCGCTTCTGGATGAGCATTCCCACAGGAACGGCTCCGGCGGTGCCTGTAAGCTCCGAAAGCTCCCTCAGAGACTCCTCCGCGCTCTGTCCGTCCCCGGAATCCACCCCTGCCAGGATGACCCGCTCTTCCTCTCTTCCAATCTCGATCATAAGCCCTCGTCCGCCGCCGTCTCCGGTCCGGCATCCGCCGGCCCCGTTTCCACCTGAACCTCCGCGTCTGTCTGCTCTGAACCGTCCGACTCCGGAAGCGCTACTCTGGTCATGAGAAAATCAATCTCATGGTCCACCGTCTCATTGCCCCCGTAAGCCTCTCTGTAGGCGCCAAACCGTTCCAGCGCCGTCTCAAAATCCAGAAGCCGCTCATAACAAGCCCCCTCCGCATAGAGAAGCTCCTGTCTGGCCGGCTCCTCTGTGTGGGGGAGGGCCTCCTGGATCAGGGAGAGCGCCGCCTCGTACTGTCCACTCTCCATCTGAGAAAGCACCAGCTCCAGACAGGCCCTCCCGTAACGGCCTCCGTCCTCGTCCTCCGGCCCTTTCCGGCGGATCACCTCCAGAAACTCTGCACCAGCCCCGGCAGCCCCATGCTCCCGGAGCGTCAGGTAAATATCCTCACAGTACTCCAAATTCTCCTCGGAAGCCGAAACCGCCGTCCGAAAATCCGAGATCGCCCCCTCTTCATCACCAATCTTCAGAAGGGCCCTTCCCCGCAGCAGGAAATACTCTGCCTGCCCATTGTCCAGGGCAATCAGCCGCCCATAGGCGGAGACCGCATCTGCAAAATACTTCGACGGGTCCCCCTCCCCGGAGTCTCCCAGTTTCATCAGGGCATTCCCCTGATACCTCAGGATATCCTCCCGGATACCCAGTTCTCCATCCTCCCCGAGAAGCGCCAACGCCTTGTCAAAATATGCCGCTGCCTCCGAAAAGTTTCCCTCCTCATAGAAAACAATTCCAAGGGCCCGAAGCACCCTGGCATCCTCCGGTGCATTCTCTTCCGCTTTCGAAAGAATCTCCTTCGCCCCGGCAAAATCCCCGGCGGAGAGGGCTTCCATTCCCCGCTGGGCTGCCTCTGCCGCTTCATCCTTCTTCCCACATCCGCAGGCCAAAGTCCAAAACAGACAGAGACCGAACAAACACCAAACCGTCCTTCTCTTTCTTCTCTCCATCATCCCTACCGTTCACAGCCAAGATAAAAAAGCGCCACCGTGCCGGGGCCGGAATGGGCTCCGATCACGGCTCCCACATAGCTGAAATAAAAAGTCTTAGGGCCGAACCGCTCCTCCACAAGCTTCGCCACATACCTCGCATCCTCAATGCAGTCGCCGTGGCTGATGAAAATCTCCTCATTTTCCTCTTCAAACCCCGTAATGGTCTGAGCCATATTCTCCACCAGGGCCTGCAGCGACTTCTTCCTCCCCCGCACATTCCTAAGGGGAATCAACTTGCCCTCATTGTCCACGTGGAGCACCGGCTTCACATTGATCAGCGTTCCAAGGACTGCCGCCGTCTTGGACACCCGGCCGCCCCGGTGCAGGTGATTCAAGTCATCCACTGTGAACTGGTGGCAGAGATTGAGCTTGTGATCCTCCAGCCATCTCGCATTCTCCTCCAGGCTCATGCCCTCCGCCTGCCGCTTCAAAGCATAATGGACGAAAAGGCCCTGTCCCATGGAAGCACACAGCGAATCCACCACCACGATCTTCCGGTCAGAGATCGGAAG
>CAJUOF010000355.1 GCA_910587905.1 uncultured Lachnospiraceae bacterium | reverse complement strand
GATATACCACCCGTTGCGGCCTCATTTGCTCTTTCCGCGGCCTCGTTGGCAGCCTCAGTTGCTGCTTCAGCCGCAGCTTTTGCCGCTTCTCGGAGTACTTCTGCCGCAGCTCTCGTATTCTCAGCAGCCACCCGGCCTGCTTCCGCCTGCGATCGCTCTTCTTCCTTACGGCCATACGCTACAATTTCGTCGTTCCCGGCCTTAATGGCATCGTGAATGGAAGAACGCACCTCTTCTCCGTATTCCGCTCCCATAATCGCTTTCAATTCTCTTTCAATGTTTGCCATATTCCTGTCGACTCCTTCCTTATCCAAAATACGAAACCATATAGTTAATCCTGATTGGCCCCGCTGCGGGAGCTGTATAAAAGGTTGCACACCAGGCGTTGTCTTTAAACATTGCGCCATCGACGTGAACGTTTTGCGCACGTCCGTCGCCATTGGCAAAAGAAACCATGGTATTGCTGCCTGAAAATCCTGTTCCTCCAAACATGCCATTAAGATCCGTCTGAGTCAGTACCGGAATGCTTGTGGAGGTTCCGTTCGCAATCAGAACCTTGGTTCCGAACCGCAGGTTCTGAATTCGGTATGCATCGTTAAACCCTATATATGTCCCACCTTCTTTTGTCCGAAACTCAATTTCATCACTTAGTATCCGAATACAGCGATCGCCCGTATTCGTCGATCGAACCTCCACTTCTCCCGGAGCAATTGTCGTATAATCTGTAAAGCTTGTGTATTTCTGTGAAAGCTTGATTACATTTGGATATCCGTTCTCTGACACGGCGTCAATATTGACCCTTCCACCCTGCAGTGTAAGATTACTTGCAATCACATCCCCTTCAATCGTTCCACCCTCGATCCGGTCTGCGTTTAGGGTTCCGGCCCGGATAAAATCTGCCACGATCTCTCCGTCCATAGTCATTACCGTCTTATAGGGACCTTCACAGCCTGTCCGCGAATAGCCCAAACCGTCCCGATTCCACCTCCACACCTTGTTTGCCGTTTCTTTCTTTGGCGCATCCATGATAAGAATCTCATCCGGCGACGTCACCACATATCCATTCAGGGCCGCCTCAATCAACGCCTGCGCATTTTCTTTCGCCAGAGCCAAAAGCCGATCAAGTGGCAAAAGCCGAGAAAACTGCACTTCCGTCTCTTCGTTCACGGAATGGATGCTGCCCACAATCCCCTTCACAATATCTTTTCCAAGGGTGATCGTATTTTTTTCCGGATCATCCAAATATCGATCCCTCTTCGTGATCGGAAATCGCCGGTTCAATCCGTGAGGCTTGCTGTAAAGCAGTGTTTCATCCCCCAGCCTGAAGTCTTCAAATTCCTCTCCTGCCATGGAAAGATCGACCGCAGAAACCTCCAGGGACAGATTCTCATACTGGTTGGAAACAAGCCACTGTTCCCCTCTCCTTTTCAATTCCTCCGGCGAAGTGACATCCTTCCAGAAAACCGCCTTTGCCCTCCGGCCATACAAAGCGGCTGCTTCCTGATTCTCCACAAAATCTTTTCCGCCATTTACTGATTCAATGGTCAGATAAGTATTTACTCCTTCGTCGGAGTTATTCTCCTGCCTGGCCCCCAGCGGAATGCACACCGTATAAACCCCGGAGATATCCATATTCTTGGAAAAATCCAACAAGTTCCGGCCAAACTCCACCGGCTGGCCGCCGGAATGCCCATATTCACTCAGATAATCCAGATAATTTTTTTCATCCTGCCGCCGGATCACAAGCCGTCCGCCAAACTCCTTTAACAGCCTTCCTCTCATACATTCCAACGTCGCAGCATAGTCGGTGCGACCGCTTAAGCTTCCCGAAACCGTCACTGTGCCCGGATAAATCTTTTCCTCCGAAGAAACTTGTCGGTTGTGTTCCTCGAGAAGCTCAGATAGAAAGCCGGAAACCGTTTTGTTTTGATATGTAAAAGGCCGCTGGATGCTGTTTTCCAGATAAGCCATTGTCCCGGCGCACTCCACCTGCTTCCCATTCTGAAAGTCTGTCTCAGTTCTGACGATCTTTCCCCGGAAAATTTCATGTTCCTCGGAAAGTGCCTCGCCACGGCTCTCATACACGACAATTTCAGCCCTTCCCGCTTCTATTTTTCCGGTTAAGGGATGGATCGCAGGGAGTTGAAAGGAAAATTCCGCCGGACTGTTTTCTGCCTCCGATAAATGCAAGTCATAAGCGGGAAGCGCTCCCATTCCGGACTGATAGATTAACACTCCGTCGTAAGTCACGCTGTACATTACAGGCTCACCCCCTTAAAATCAACAGCCACGCGGCCGGAGCCCGTAAATATGAACAGATTTTTCCCAGGCTCCAGCTCAAAATCATAAAACTGGTTCCTCCCAGTCCCCAACTGGTATGTGATCCCCCGGAAGGATACTGTTACCGCCCCTTCCAAAAGCAGGATTTCAGGCGTCACATTGTGTTCGTTTCCGATGACCGTGAACTCCCGCAAACCATCCACCACAATATCTCCATAATTCCGGATAACCCCATTTACAAAGGAAAATGGATCCCACTTCCAAGGTTCGAGGCTGGACCGTTTCTCATACTTAAAAGGTTCTGCCTCCAGCTCGCACTCCAGCTTTCCGATCCGTGCTGTTCGCTCCAGAGAGCCCTTCACATAGAACCGGCCTACATAATACCAATCCGGATCAATGTCCAGCGTAATCTCGACCTTCTGCCCATGGTATTCGTTCAAAAAGGCAGAATAAACAGAGGGCCATCTTTTATCCTCTCGGAGCCCGCCCAGACGGATCGGAATTCTCCGATTCTCAAACCGTAATCCCCACAGCCCTTCCGACAAGTCCAACGCTCCATGGGCGCCGGGTACACGGATTTGGCAGGTTTTCAGATCCGGCGTCTCCTGAGGCATGGGATTTTCCAAAATAAGCTCCCAGTCGGAACTATGCTTCGCCTGCCCGGTCTTTACTTTTTTAATCGTCATTCCATACATAAATTACCTCCCCAGGGCCTTCAAATCCCTGTTCATAAACGGCGCTATCTCCCTGGATGCCTCCCGTGGATTTAAGTATACTCTCCCGTAAGTTCGCGCCATTTGTTCCAGATAGGGAAGATAGGAGAGACATTCTTCCAACATTCCTTGCAGCCTTACATCCTGCCCAGCGAGAGCCTTTAGTTTCAGAACATCTCTTTTTTTCGTCTCAGAAATATCCACAATATCAGCCATAGAAAGATAGCTTAATTGTTGCTTCTCTTTTATGTCGTGAATAATCTTCTGCACCTGGGCTTCATAAACCTCAATTTTCTCCTGTGCTGGGCCCGCACATGGTGCCTCCGGCCCTTTCCACTTCCCGTTTATACTCTCCATGCCACTTGGAATCATATGGATTCCGATTTCATGGAAAAGCTTCTCATTCCATAAGCGGCATTTGCTGTCAATGATTTCTGATCTTCTCTTACATTCAGCTACCCACGCCAGAATAATCTTCTCTTTTTTTTCTTCCGCCATTCAATCACCTTTCTTTCTACCACTCTCGTTTCTCTTCATATACAACTTTGCCAAATCAAACACCCTTCCGGGAGCCATCAGCTCTGTCTCTTTTACACTCAAGCCCACCTGTACTGCCATTGCCAGAAACTCCGCACGGGTCAATCTGTTTTTTTTTGCAGTTCTGCAAGACCTAAATCTATCACTTCCTCTTCCACTTCCCGTCCATATCCATGAACGACTGCCTCCAGCATGGCCTGCCTAAGCTCCAGAATGTCCATTGGCCGCGCCAGGTTCATGACCTGTTCGCTTTTCAGCGTTTTCCGTGCCGCTTTTCCCTCATACCTGCCAATTCCTTCCGCTGCCTCCGACATAAATTCCACCGCTTTGCAGAACAGAGGATATCCATCGTTTCCCTGATCAGCCAGAATTTCCATTATCTCCTTCTCCGGAGATAAATCCTGGATCTGAAACATCGCCCAGGCGTTGTAAGCCAGAAGATATTCCTCTCCGCCAAACATTACCGATACCGTTTTCGCAAACATCTTTCATCCTTTCTACCCTCCCGGAGCAGGGTCTTGTTCTCATCCTTGCAGCTTCTGCCGCCGGCCACCGGATGCGGAAAAACCCGCATCCGACCTGGCTCCTGCAAAATCTTAGACCTCGTGCACAGGAACCAGCTTGCCGTTGATATAAGCGACCGCATCTTCTTCGTCAGCAAATTCCTTGCGATACCTCCAGTTACCCGTCATTGGCTCATAAACTGTAAAGGCAAGTGTCCTGGTTGTAAAAGTAATCTCACTGCTCTTGGTGGCCGCAGTGTCCGTGCTGAGCACGGCCTTCACCTTGGGATAATAATGGGCCTCGTAGACCATGACGCCGTTCCTCTGCAGGGTCTTGTAGTAGCCGAGGCCGCCGTAGGGAACCCGGTCGCCGGAATTATCCACGATCTCGCCCTCACTGTAGATTGCGCCGAAGACACCCGCCTCGATCTCCTTCGTCATGTCGTCCACTTCCACCGCAAGGCTTCCGCTGATAAACTCGTCCGCCTTTTCCTTCAGGCGGTTGTTGGCGTAGAGCTCACCCGTCGCAATATTCACGGTCAGGTCCGCCTTGACCAGCTCCCCGATCTCCACTCTCTCCCCGTAAGCCGGAAGCCCGTTCTTCGGCTCCTCCGTGATGGGTGCAAAATTGATGTACTTCGCTCCAAATGCTGCCATAATTCAGTTCCTCCTTTAATTTTTGTGTCTGTTGTCTTTGTTTCCTGTTTTGATTCTGCATATCCGTCCCGGCCGGTCCGTCCTGCACCAGAGGCGTTTTTTCCTCTGCACAATCTCAGGATATCACGGGAGCAGGTCGATTTTGTCCCCACTTTTCAGCCTGTCCAGGAAATAATAAAACAGCTTTCGTCTGGCGTAAAAGTCCGTCTTCCCCATGGGGATCCTTCCAAGCTCCAGGTCATATTCCAGAAACGGGTAAGAGAGATCCTTCGTCACACTCTTGATCATGTAGGCGTCGATCTCCGGGCAGGCGGCCTTGGCCGCCTCCTCGATCATTTCCAGATCCCTCTGATACCTCCGCCTCCGAAGCGCCGCCCGCTTCGCCGGGTCCTCCGTTCCTGTCCGGCTGACTGCCGTATGGCAGCGAAGTCCTGCTGCGCCCCTTGCAATTTCCCGTTTCTTTTCTTCATATTGAAGGCAAAACGCCCGAAGCTCTTCATACCGATGTCTGGTGATCCCATAATCCTCCCAGGTCATTTCCCTCAGTCTCTTTTTCTCCATCATAAATTCCCCCTATCATTTTTCTTTTTTGCTAAACCATTGACAATAGCTAAGATTTCAAATATAATCAAACCATAGCAAAGCTAGCAATGAAATCAAATATATCTCATCTTTTTAGCTTTGATTTCAAAGTTATAACTCATACAATAGCATTGTTTTCAAATTTAGTCAAGTTTTTTAACTTATTTTTCTAACTTACAGTGTGGGGTGTGCCATGTATGAAATTTTTGAAGAATTGTGCGAACAGAAGGGCGTGACTCCTTATCGGGTATGCAAAGAGACAGGAATTACCACTGCGACGGTCAGCAATTGGAAAGCCGGGAGGTATACTCCGAAATCTGACAAGATGCAGAAACTTGCGGACTATTTTGGAGTGCCGTTGGATTATCTGATGTATGGCAAAGAATCAGAAGAGAGCACAAACTATTACCTCAACGACGAAACAGCCTCCATCGCCCAGGATATTTTTGAAAACAGAGAGCTTCGCATCTTGTTCGACGCTGCCAGGGATGCGGAACCGGAGGATCTGGCCGCCGTCCACACCATGCTTCTGGCTCTGAAACGAAAGGAGAGAAGGGATATTGATTGATTACCAGACCTTCCTGATGCCGCTTCCCGGAAAAGTGAACGAAGCTGTCGTAGCCAACGAGGACGGCAGCTATACCATATTTATCGAAGAAACTCTGTCGCCGGAGCATCAGAAACGCGCGTTTCTGCACGCCTTAAGACATTTGTCCGGCGACGATTTCGGAAAAACGGATGTGCAGGAAATCGAAAGGGAAGCGCATAAAGCAGATTTGTGCAGTGACACAATATTTTAATCCACAAGGAGGTATCCACCATGAACTACCGCACACTTGGCCGCACCGGCATCCGGGTCGGTGAGATCGGCATGGGCTGCGAGGGATTTCTGGAGAAGTCCGACGAAACCGTTAAACAGTTGATCGACACGATGGATGAGGCCGGCGCCAACTGCATTGACCTCTATTCGCCCAACCCGGACATGCGTTCCGCTCTCGGAAAGGCCCTTGCAGGGCGCCGGGAAAAATTTGTCCTGGAAGGACATCTCTGCACCATCTGGAAGGATGGACAATACAAGCGCACCCGCGATATCGCAGCGGTAAAAGAGGGGTTTGAGGATCAGTTAAAGCGGCTCGGCACAGATTATCTGGATATCGGGATGATTCATTATGTCGACTCTGTGTCCGAATGGGAATCCGTCAGGAACGGTCCGGTCATGGAATATGCTCTGGAACTAAAAAAGGCCGGAACCATCAAGGCCATCGGCCTTTCCAGCCACAACCCGGAGGCTTCCCTGGCGGCTGTACATACGGGACTCATTGACGTGCTGCTTTTCAGCATCAATCCCTGCTACGACTTGCAGCCGGCAAATGAAAATCTGGAGCTTCTGTGGGATGAAAAGAGCTACGAAAAGCCACTGGTCAACATGGAGCCGCTTCGCCAGGAATTGTACGAGACCTGTCAGCGCCTTGGCGTGGGAATCACGGTCATGAAAGCCTTCGGCGGCGGCGATCTTTTGAGTGAAGAGCTTTCCCCGGCGGGAAAGGCCCTGACCTCTTACCAATGTCTCCACTATGCGCTGAGCCGCCCCGGTGTGGCCTGCGTCATGTCCGGCGCCAGAAGCCTGGAGGATTTGGAGGAAAGCCTGGCCTACGAGGACGCCTCCGACGAGGAAAAAGATTATGCGGAAGTCTTCGCTTCCTTCCCCAAGATCAGTTGGAAGGGCCACTGTATGTACTGCGGCCACTGCGCCCCCTGCCCTAAAGGCATTGACGTGGCCTCTGTCACCAAGTTCCTAAACCTGGCCAAAGCACAGGGTGAACTCCCTGAAACCGTCCGGGAACATTACGCCGTCCTCCCCCATACGGCCTCGGAATGCGTGCAGTGCGGCGCCTGCGAGAAGCGCTGTCCCTTCCAGGTGCCCGTCATTCAGAATATGGAGGAAGCCGCAAAATTATTTGGAAAGTAATAAAGTACCGTGGAAGAATTTCAAAAAATCCAAGCCCACATGAAAAACGCAAATGAGCAGGGGAAAAGAATCTTCCCCTGCTCGATTCATTTACTCTCCAAAATCCGTCCGGATGTCTCCGCTGGAGTAATACACCTTTCCGGCCTCATAGGAAATCCCCTTGGCCGCAAACATTTCCTCCATGGTCACAAGCTGGAAGCCTCTGGCCTTAAGCTCCGGGATGATGGTCCGGCAGGCCTCAATGGTCTCCGGATGAATGTCATGCATCAGGATAATATCGCCGTCCGCCGCCTTTTTCACCTCGTCGTAAAGGACACACTGGATCGTGGATTCCGGATCCTTGGTCTCCCAATCCAGCGTATCCACATTCCAGCGGGCCATGGGATACCGGACCACATCCCGCACATGGTTGTTCCATCCGCCGTAAGGGGGACGCACCGTGCTGGTTGCGGGAAGCCCCCATCCTTTCAGGATATCATTGACTCCCTCGATCTGGCTTTCAATCTCTTCATCGCTGATCTTCTTAAAATTCTTATGATTCGCCGTGTGGTTTCCCACCTGACAGCCGAGCTCCAGCTCACGCCGAATGATCTCTTCCGCCTTGCTTCCTTTCAGCGCGTCTCCGACCACAAAAAAGGTGGCCCGGGCATCATTTTCTTCCAAAATATCCAGCAGCTCCGGAGTCGTCGCCGCCTTGGGCCCGTCGTCAAAGGTCAGACACACCATGGGCTTTGTCGGATCCACCTTTCCGGTCACAGGGGCTTGAACCTCCTGGCCGTCCTGTTCCCCTCCAAGGTCCATGGCCAGGTGCCCGGAAAGTTCTTCCATGGGAACAGTAAAAGAAAGTGTCTCCGTTACACCGTCGATCAACGTGCCTCCGGGGAAATAAAGGGTCAGCCCATCCTCATTCCAGGTATGATACTTAAAATTCGCATCGGCTTCCTCCGCCGCCCCCTCCTTCAAGGTTCCCCCCTGAGTCTGGACAAACTCTTTTGTCTTTGACGACAAAAGCTCCAGATATCCCTCCGAGAGCACATCGGAAAGCGCAAGCTCTGTCCCGTCAGACATCCGGTAGGTATAAGTCTCTATGCTGTCACCTGCCTCATTGGACTGAGGCAGCTCTTTATGGATGTTAAACTTAACCGAAATCAAAGCTTCTCCGGTCTGATAGGCTTCATAGTCTGCCGCCATGAGCATACGGGTCCGTCCGTCTGTCCGCAGCTCCTGAACCTGCCTCTTAAACACAGAGACCATATCGTCCACGCGTTTCACGATGGCCCCGTCCACCGCTTCCTTGCCCAGCGCCGGATAATGGACGATCACACCCTCGTAATCAGCCAGCTCCTTGAGCTCCTGCAAAGTCCCGGCCTCCTGCTTCTCGGCCGGAACAGTGAAAGAAAAATCAGCTTCGGAAATCCGTCCGTCCGTCTCCGTCCCACTTGTCTGGGACTCTCCGGTGGCCGCCACCGGCTCGCTGGAATCCTGCTCCTTGCCAAACACCAGCCAGAGGATCACCGCCAAGGAAAGGACTGCCACAGACGCAGCAAGAGCGATGATCACAATCCGCTTCCGCCTCTGCTGTCCTTCCCTCTCCGCTTTCTCCCTGCGGTACTTTTCCTCTTCCCACCTTGCCCAGCGGGCTTCGGAGCTTCCCCTCGGGGATCTCCCAGCCGTCTGCGGATTTCCGTCCGGTCTCCGGTCTTCTGCTTTCTGAGGACTTCTGGCCGGCTTCTGATCTCCCACCGCCTGCCCTCTTCCGCCTGCCCTCTGACCTGCTGTGGACTGTGGACTGCGGGCTGCCTGTCCGCCACCGGCCGGCCTCTGACCTGACGGCGCCTGCTGTCTGCGGACTGTCTGCGGATTCCCGGCCGGTCTCTGATTCGCCGCCGTCTGATGCCCCTCGGCCGGTCTCCGGCCCGCTCCCGGCACCTCATTCACCGACGCCTGCCGTCCCGCTGCATCCTGTCCATTTCCTGATGGTACTCTGTTTCTGGGCCTATGGGAAAGCCGGAGATTCTCCGGTCTTCCTCCATTTCTGTCCTCCTGTGCCATACCTTTAACCTCTTCTACCTCAATATTTTATCAGATCATTCTTCTTAAACGGTCTCTCTTACCTTAACACAAATTTTTGAAGATGACCTTAACAAAATATGACAATTTTCTTACTTTCTGCTCTGATCCAAACGTTACAACCCAAGGAACCCTTTCACAACCGCCTTCATTTCCGGCACCTCGCAGACCGTTTTGTGAAGCACCTCGGCCGTCCGGATCTCATCGACAGCCGCAGGAACCGGCACCCCGGAAAGCTCTGCCAGTTTGTCCGCCAGTGCAAAATCCTCCATTCCATCATATTTCCCGTCAATGGCTTCCATGACACTTCTCGTGAATTTATAGGGACTTGCCGTGGAAGCAACAACCATCTTCCTGTCGTCCTTTGTCGTCTCCCGATACGTTCTCCCCACGAACGAGGCGACCGCCGTGTGGGTGTCAAGCACGTAGCCCGTCTTTTCGTAAACTGCCTTGATCTCCGCCGCCGTCTCCTGCTCACCGGCAAAACCGCCGGCAAAATCGGAGAGCTGCTCCCGCATCTGATCCGTGATCTCATAGCGGCCCGTCTCGGAAAGTGCCTTCATCAGAGCCGCATCCCGCCCCGCGTCATTCCCTGCAATCTTGTAGACCAGCCGTTCCAGATTGCTGGAAATCAAAATGTCCATGGAAGGAGAACTGGTCAGGATAAAATCCCGGTTCCGATCATAGGCCCCCGTCTGGAAAAAGTCAAACAATACCTTATTTTCGTTGGAAGCACAGATCAGCTTGCCGATGGGAACACCCGCAAGCTTCGCGTAATAGGCGGCCAAAATATTTCCGAAATTCCCGGTAGGCACCGTCACATTGATCACTTCGCCCTCGGCAATGGCCCCCCGCCTGAGAAGCTGTCCATAGGCATAGACATAATAGACCACCTGGGGAACAAGACGGCCGATATTGATGGAGTTGGCTGATGAAAACTGATAACCGCAGGTCTCCAGCTCCTTCTTTAGCTCTGCGTCGCCGAACATGGCCTTGACACCGCTCTGGGCATCGTCAAAATTCCCGTGGATCCCCACCACAAAGGTGTTTGCCCCCTTCTGGGTCACCATCTGCTTCTTTTGGATGGGGCTTACCCCATCCTTGGGATAAAAGACAATGATCTTTGTCCCCGGCACATCGGCAAAACCTGCCAGCGCTGCCTTCCCTGTGTCGCCGGAGGTGGCCGTCAGAATCACAATCTCGTTTTTGATCTGATTTTTCTTGGCCGCCGTCACCATCAAATAGGGAAGAATGGACAGAGCCATGTCCTTAAAGGCAATGGTGGGGCCGTGGAACAGTTCCAGATAATAAACCCCGTCCGCCTCCTTAAGAGGCACAATCTCCTCCGTATCAAATTTATCATCATAGGCCCCGTCAATGCAGGCCCGAAGCTCATCCTCAGTAAAATCCGTCAGGAACTCTTTCATCACTGCCAACGCCGTCTCCTGATAAGACAGGACGGACAATTCCTTCATGGACATGGGCAGAGCCGGAATCCGCTCCGGAACAAACAACCCCCCGTCGTCCGCCAGCCCCTTAAGGATCGCCTGAGAAGCAGTCACCTTTTCTCCCGCGCCCCTTGTACTTCCATATAATAATTCATTCATATCGTTTATCCTCTCTGCTTTCCTGCCGAAAAAGGGCAGTTTTTACGCTAAATTTTATAATAACACAGCGACTTCCATTTGTCACCCCCGCTTTTCCCAGAAACTATAGGCGCATTTTGTCGTTTCCCATCTCAAAGACGCCCGCGGTTTCCCGCGGGCGCCATAGATTCTTCCTAAGATTCTTCCTAAGTTTGAATCTATTTCTTTGTCTCGTTGATGTAATTCATAAGCCCTTCCGCCGCAATGATCTTCTGCATGAATTCCGGGAAGGCCTGGCCCTTGAACTGGGTATTCCTGGTCTTATTGTAGATCATCCCGCTGTCAAAATCAATCTCCACCTCGTCCCCGGCCTCAATACCCTTCGCCGCCTCCGCACACTCAATGATGGGAAGGCCGATGTTGATGGCATTTCGGTAAAAAATCCTCGCAAAGGTCTCCGCGATCACGCAGCTCACGCCTGCCGCCTTAATGGAGATGGGGGCATGCTCCCTGGAGGAACCGCAGCCGAAGTTCTTTGAAGCCACGATGATATCCCCCTTCTTCACCTTCTTCACGAAGTCCTTGTCAATATCCTCCATGCAGTGGGTCGCCAGCTCCGCCGGGTCGGAGGAGTTCAGATATCTCGCCGGGATAATGACGTCCGTGTCTACATTGTCTCCATATTTAAAAACTGTTCCCTGTGCTCTCATCATATCCTCCTTTTACATTCCAAGCTCTTCCGGACCGGAGATCCTTCCGGTCACGGCGCTGGCCGCCGCCACGGCGGGACTCGCCAGATAAACCTCCGAAGACACGTGACCCATGCGGCCTACAAAATTCCGGTTGGTGGTGGACACGCACCGCTCGCCCTCCGCCAGCACCCCCATGTAACCGCCCAGGCAGGGGCCGCAGGTCGGCGTGCTCACAATGGCTCCCGCCTCGATGAAGGTCTTTAAGAGCCCTTCCTCCATGGCCTGCAGATAAATCTTCTGAGTGGCCGGAATCACAATGGCGCGGACCCCCTTCTTCACCTTCCGGCCCTCAAGAATCTTCGCGGCTACCCGCAGATCGTCCATGCGGCCGTTGGTGCAGGAGCCGATGACCACCTGGTCGATCGCCACCTCGCCCGCCTCGTCGATGCTCCTGGTATTTTCCGGCAGGTGGGGAAACGCCACCGTAGGCCGGATACTGGAAAGGTCCAGGCGGATCACCCTCGCATACTCCGCATCCTCGTCCGCCTCGTATACCTTAAAGGGCCGCACGGAGTGCTCCTTCATATAAGCCTCGGCCTTCTCGTCCACCGGGAAAATCCCGTTCTTGCCCCCGGCCTCAATGGCCATGTTGGCAATGGTGAACCGGTCGTCCATGGAGAGCTCCGAAACTCCTTCTCCGGTAAACTCCATGGACTGGTAAAGCGCCCCGTCCACTCCGATCATACCGATGATGTGAAGAATCACATCCTTGCCGCCGACCCATTTCTGAAGCTTTCCCGTAAGCTCGATCTTAATGGCCTGGGGCACCTTGAACCAGGCCTTGCCCGTAGCCATGCCCGCCGCCATATCGGTGCTTCCCACGCCTGTGGAAAATGCTCCCAGGGCGCCGTAAGTACAGGTGTGGGAGTCGGCGCCGATCACCACATCCCCGGCCACCACCAAGCCCTTCTCCGGAAGCAGGGCATGCTCGATCCCCATCTCCCCCACGTCAAAGAAATTGGTGATCTCATGCCTTGCGGCAAACTCCCTCACACATTTGCAGTGCTCCGCCGACTTGATGTCCTTGTTGGGGACAAAATGGTCCATGACCAGGGCGATCTTGTCCTTGTCAAACACAGAACTGTCCTTCATCTTCCCGTCCATCTCATGAATCGCCACCGGCGAAGTAATATCATTTCCCAAAACCAAATCCAGATCCGCCTCGATCAACTGTCCGGCCTCCACGGACGAAAGTCCCGCATGGGCCGCCAGAATCTTCTGCGTCATCGTCATTCCCATAGATTGATCCTCCTGTTTCTCATGCCCTCAGACCCGGAAAATGAACTGCCGCCAAGACCAGCCCTCATTTCCCCAGCCGTGATCCTTTTCTGCAGTCATTATAGCATTCTCAGCATTATAATTGAAATACAGATTTTGCATATTTACTATTCCTTTCAGTTATGGTATAACAAAAAACAAGGAGGGCCCACAATGGAACAAAACTTATCCCTATACCGCATATTTTTCGAGGTGGCTCAGACCGGCAACATTTCCCGCGCCGCCAAGAATCTCTATATCAGCCAGCCCGCCATCAGCAAGGCCATCAGCAAGCTGGAGGAAAGCTTAAAGCTCCCCCTATTTATCCGCAATTCCCGCGGTGTCCAGCTTACGGACGAGGGTCAGATCCTCTTCGAGCACGTCCGTTCCGCCTTCGAAACCTTAAGCCACGGAGAGGATGAGCTGAAACGGATGATGGAGCTTGGCGTGGGCCATATCCGGATCGGAGTCAGCACCATGCTCTGTAAATACGTGCTTCTCCCCTGTTTAAAGGAATTTGTCGCCCGCTACCCCCACGTGAAATTCACCGTACACAGCCAGCCCACTCTCCAAACCCTGGAGCTTCTGGAAAAACAGCAGATTGACCTGGGCCTGACAGCGGAGCCTTCCCACAAAAAAAACATCATCTTCGACAAGGTGATGGATATTGAGGACGGTTTTGTGGCGACCCCCGCCTATCTGACCAACATGCGCCTCAGGGAGGGAGCGGCCCAGTCGGATGTTTTTCGCAACGGTACGATCCTGATGCTGGAAAAGGGCAATGTCAGTCGGACTTATATCGAGGACTATCTCCACAGTCAGCACATCGAGCCCACCCACCTTCTGGAGGTCTCCACCATGGATCTCCTTGTGGACTTCGCCAGAATCGGGCTGGGCGCCGGCTGCGTCATCAAAAACTTTGTCCAAAAGGAATTGGAAAACGGCACTTTCGTGGAGATACCCATGTCGCCGCCCATTCCCGAGAGAACCATCGGTTTCGTATATAACAGCCAGTCCGCCCACTCCAAAGCCCTGGACATGTTTATTCGCTTTTACCGGCATTTCTACTCCTGATCCTTTCAAAAATATTAAGAAAAACCGCCGTAACATTTTCTCTCTTCGTGTTATACTTGTAGAAAGCGGCAAAAATATTTGCCGTCTCGATCTCATTATCACCTGTGAAAAAGGACCATAACCAATGATTGCCGTTTTGTTATCTCCCGTATATATCCTTGTTACCCTCTACCTGCTCCGTTGGAACCTCTGGTGGTTCTCCGCCTGCGGCTTATTTTTCCGCAGAAAATGGTTCCGCATCCTTTATTCTGCCTTTTTTCTGTTCGTTTCCCTCTCCCTCCTCATTGCTTTCTTTATTCGGGAGCCCTCTTTAAAATGGTTTTTCAAGCATCTGAGCAACTACTGGCTGGGCACCCTCCTTTATATCACGCTGGCCGTGGTGATCAGCGATATCATCCGCATGATTCTTCTCCACTGCGACCGCGTCAACAAAATCAAGCTCCACTCCCGAAAAACCTTTGTCACTTGCGGTGGAATTGTCATCGCAGTGATTCTCTCTCTAAGTGCCTATGGCATCATCCACGCCCGTGACTTAAAACTGAAACAATATGAAATTACCATTGATAAAGCCTGCAAAACCGGCGATCTAAAGGTCGTGCTGATCGCTGACCTTCACATGGGCTACAGCATCGGCCACCGTTATATCGAACATATGGTAGAGAAGATCAACGCTCTGGAACCGGATCTGATCTGTATTGCCGGCGATATCTTCGACAACGATTACGCTGCTCTGGATGATCCAAAAGCCATCACCGCCGCATTAAAAAGCCTGCGCAGCACCTACGGGACCTATGCCTGCTGGGGAAACCACGACATTGACGAGAAGATTCTGGCCGGGTTCACCTTCGGCTCCGAAAAAGATCTGACAGATGATGTGCGGATGGCAAACCTCCTCGACGACGCCGGGATCACTCTCTTAAACGATGAGACGGTCTGCATCGAAGACGCTTTCTATCTGACGGGCCGAAAGGATCCGGACCGGGTAAAAAAGATCGAACACGCGAGAAAAACACCGGAGGAACTGACGGAAGGGCTGGACCTCACCAAACCGATCCTGGTCATGGATCACCAGCCCAGGCAGCTTGACGAACTGGCAGCCGCCGGTGTGGACGCCCAGCTCTCCGGCCATACCCACGACGGCCAGCTTTTCCCCGGAAATCTGCTGATTCACCTGTTCTGGGAAAATCCTTACGGCTTGGAAAAGAAAGGGAACATGTATTCCATCGTCACCTCCGGCGTCGGCATCTGGGGTCCCGATATGCGCATCGGAACGGATAGCGAAATCGTGGAAATTGATATCGATTTTAACTGAACCTGCCGTTTTTAAAATATTCCCAATTCCTCAAAAAGCTGCCTGCGGTAGCCTTCGTCCGCCGTCGCCCGTTCCAAATCTCCATAACGCTTCTCCTTCAACAGCCGTTTCGTCAGTTCATTGTTTTTTCGTTCGCCCAAGATGATTCCCTCTTCTCTTCCCTCCTCCCGTGCCTCTTCCCGTTCCATCTGGATATGCTTTTTGGCATCGTATTCATAAATACTCACTTTTTTCACCTCCGCCCGGTTCCTCTCCAGGAAATCTTTCAGAATTCCCTTTCGGATACACTCCTCAATCGATATGTCCAACGCTTCCTCCAACGAACAAGTCTCCTGATAAAGCCGAACTAATCGCGTAAACTCCGCGTAATCCCCAAGCTCCCGACAAGAATCTAAAAGTTCCCTGTTGTACCCACTGTTGATATTTAGTACCCGAACCACCAGTTCCAGCGACGGCTCTTCCTCCGGGATCCGGAATGCGGCAGACAGCCTCAACATTTGCTCTTCCGGCGCCTCCGCCTTCCCGTTGTAGAACACGAGAAACTGGAGAGTCGGGAGTGGAATCAGCTTGGTGCCATACTGGTTCGCGTCTTTCACCAGGACGGAATAAAGGTCCGCCGCATACATCAGAAACCGCAACGGCATGTTCGGATTCCTCGTGGACTGGTGCTCGTACAGGTGCAGACCGGAATCGATCAAAAACGAAACATCGTTGTGAATGTTTGCATAAATAGCATTTTTTAATGTGTTGATCGTAAGCGATTCCGGATCCTGATAATCCGTTCCATTGACCGCATTGTACAGATTCAAGAGAGCCGGTTTTTCCCGGAATATCATCTCAAAGACTGTCGCTTTGTAGTTATCCTTTGCTGCTGTTTTTCTTCTTCGTTTTGTTTTCTTTGCCGCCATAAACAGTCCTCCCTTTTCAAATCCGGGAGGATCCCGCCGTCTTTCGGTTGTCCGACCCGGAGCCTCCCTGTTCCTTAAACTAATGGATAAATAAAGCACTGAGATTTCCGAATAGAACACCCCAAAAGGGTAGAATTGCTGTCAGAAACGGCCGTAAAGACCATTTAAGAAAATACAGAAACGTCATGCTTTGTAAAAGAGTATAGCACAGACTTTTTCTCTTGGAAAGTAAAAAACAGATTTTTTCTTTCTTTTGGGGCCTGTATACATAAAAGCCGCCCGCCGTCGCCAAGTCGTATTCCCCGGCAACGGCGTTCCTTCGCCTCATTCCTCTTTCCTCTCTATAAACGCTGCGATCATGTTGAGCACCACACCGAGCACGATCAGGGCCGCCGCCCCGATCTTCCCATAGAGGGAGGTCATGCAGACCAAAAGCATACCCAGATACGGCACTGTGAGCGCTGCTGTCCCGATATAATTCTCATAGGGCACCGGAAGCGGGTCCTCCTTCTCGTTGGCGTCCCCCTTCGTCCGGAACGTACCTGAGACGATATTGTTCTTCACCACCCGGTGGGTAATGATTCCTGCATCTTCCAAAGAGGCATAAAAGGCGATGACATCGCCGTCCTGCACCTCCTCCGCCTGTCCCTCCCGGACGTAGATCAGGCTCCCGACCGGAATTTCCGGCTCCATGCTGCCGCTTAAGACATGATACATCTGATAGCCGAACACTTTCGGCAAGGTCAGCAGACAGCACAGAAGAACCACGATCACGATCATCGTGGTTCCCGCTGCACTCAAGATTCTGCGTCCTACAGAACCCCTCTTTTTCTTCTTTCCGCTGCTCATGAGCGTCCTTTACGTCCGCCCTTGCGGTCCGCATCCGTCAGGTTTGCCGCCGGTTTACGCTTCTTTTTCAGATAGACGGCCGATATAGCCAGAACAGCCACTGCCGCGGCCCCGATTCCGATATAGACCGGCATGTAGCCCATCAGAATCCCCGACTGCTCCGCATCATTTCCAAGGCCGGAAGCCAAAGGAACCGTCTCGTCGTCGATGTCCATCACATCCTGCTGGCCCTGGCTTTCTTCCTCGTTTCCGTTATCCTGCCGGCCATTCCCCTGACCGCCATTGTTGGCCGTCAGATCACCGCCGAGTGGAACATCCTCCTCCGGAATCTCTACGCCCGGTTCCTCTTCCGGGGCCGGTGCGGGCGCTTCCGGTTCCGCAGGAGCCGGAGCTTCGGGAGGCGCCGGAGCCGGTGCAGGCGTGGGGGCCGGTGCGGGCGCCGGAGCCGTCACCGGTGCATATTCAAAATTAAATACATTTTCCGCTTCATTGGCCGACAAGGTTTTCACCATGTTCAAGGCCTGGGGCTGATAGCCGTCCACATAGCGGGAGGACACATACTGCCGCTCCCCGATGTTGCCATAATAGGTATCACTCGCCATGATCTGGTTGCCGTCCAGGTCCAGATAATTCACCGTGTAGGCCGCCATCTCGCCGCTGATCCCGTAAGCCACCACGTAATCTCGGTCGCTGGCCACCCGGAATGAAGGCGCCTCCGCCTCGGAATTATCCCTTCCGGACCTGCGGACGCCCCGCACATAATATCTGCTGTCGGTGGAAGCCGCCGCATCCTGAGGCCTGATGTAAACCGCGTCATCATATTTAAGACCTGTGATCTCCGTACAATCCCTGCCATACTTGATGACCGCGGACGTTGAGCTCACCTCAATGCCGTCCTCCGTGAGAGCCCCCTGGTTCCCGGCATATAACCGCACCGTGTAGGTATATTCCTCCTCTGCCGCCAAGGCCGTCACCGACCGGCCTCCCACCAGAAAGGCCGCTGCCAGAAGCAGAAAGCCCATGCACACGGATCTCCAAACCCTCGGCGATCTCCATGCCCCCAATCTCAAACCCTTCATGCTACCGCCTCCTCACCATTTCCGTCTGCTCTTCTTCCCTCTGCTGTCTTCTCCGCATCAGGAGCCCAACCACCAGAAGGCCTGTGCCGGCCGCAAAGATCGGAAGAGCACACGTC
>CAJUOF010000354.1 GCA_910587905.1 uncultured Lachnospiraceae bacterium | reverse complement strand
TGACTGGAGTTCAGACGTGTGCTCTTCCGATCTCTGCCGTCATAATAACGGAAATTATCTTGTTTTTACCCATCCGAATGTAAAAGATATATAAAATCCCCCCTCAAAACAAAATTCCTCCCCTCTTTTGTATTCGATTATATTTGTTATACTTGTCATATGGGAAGCTTCGTTCCCTGCACGACAAAAAGTGGAAAGTCGGTATGAAGGGGTGAGAGAATGCAGGATGTAATTGTTTCCATGGAAAACGTCAGCAAGAGTTTTCCGGGAGTGAAGGCGCTTGACAACGTGCAGTTTGAGCTTCGGGCCGGGGAGGTCATGGCTCTTCTGGGGGAAAACGGCGCCGGAAAATCGACCTTGATGAAAATCCTCAGCGGCGTCTATACGAGGGACGGTGGGACCGTGCGCATTTTCGGACAGGAGTACGGGGACATGACGCCCAAGCAGGCCCAGGCGGCCGGGGTGGCCATCATCCACCAGGAATTGAATATGTGCAGGCACCTGTCGGTGGCGGAGAACATGTTCCTCGGCCGGGAGGTCAAGGGGACTTTTGCCCTCAACAATGCGAAGATGGAGGAGGAGGCGGGCAGGATCTTAAGCGAGCTGAAGATCGACATCAGCCCCAGGCAGATCGTCGGCGACCTTCCCGTGTCCAAGCAGCAGATGGTGGAGATCGCAAAGGCCCTCTCCATCAATGCCAAGGTCCTGATCATGGACGAACCCACCTCGGCCCTGACTGCCAGGGAGATCGACGATTTGTTCCGCATCATCCACCAGCTCAAGGAGGAGGGACACGGGATCGTCTACATATCTCACCGGCTGGAGGAGCTCCAGCATATCGTGGACCGGGTCACCATCATGCGGGACGGCCAGTATATCACCTGCCGGGATTTTGCGGACATGACCATGGACGAGATTATCGCAAACATGGTGGGCCGGGAGATCAAGGAGAAGTTCCCCCATGTGGAGTGTGAGAAGGGCAAGAAGATTTTTGAGGTAAAGAATTTAAACGCCGGAAAGATGGTTCGGGACATCAGTTTTTCGGTATATGAAGGGGAGATCGTCGGCTTTGCCGGGCTGATGGGTGCTGGGAGGACCGAGACCACCAGGGCGATCTTCGGGGCGGATCCCAAGGAGAGCGGGGAGATTTTCGTGGACGGGAAGGAAGTGAAGATCCGCTGTCCCATGGACGCCATCAAAAACGGCGTGGTGCTGGCGCCGGAGGACCGGAAGAAGGACGGGCTCTGCACGAAGTTAAGTATCCGGCAGAATCTGGCCCTTCCCAACCTGGATCTGGTCTGCACGGGCCTGGGGGTGGTGAGCCGTGGGAAGGAGCAGAAGCTCTGCGACGAGGCGGTGGAGAATTTAAGGATCAAGACGCCCGGCGTGGACATTGACGCCGGAAATCTGTCCGGCGGAAACCAGCAGAAGGTGGTCGTCGGCAAATGGCTGGCGAGAAATTCCCGGGTGGTGATCTTTGACGAACCCACCAGGGGCATCGACGTGGGAGCCAAGGTGGAAATTTACAACCTGATCAACGAGCTCAAGAAGCAGGGGATCGCCGTGGTCATCGTCTCCTCGGAGATGCCGGAGGTCATGGGGGTTGCGGACCGGATCATCGTCATGTGCGATGGCCGGATTACCGGCGAGGTGATGGCGAAGGAGACCACGCAGAACGAGATTTTGACCTTGGCCACTTCGTTTGAAAATAAAAAGATTGCCAGTCATTAAGGAGGGAGAAACGATATGAATACGAAAAAACAAAATCCCTGGAAGCGGCTGCTCGGGATCCGTGGGATGGGAGCCGCACTGACGGCTTTTGCGGGGTTTATCATTCTCTACGTGGCCTTCGGCCTCATTGAGCCGACGGTGTTTTCCGGGCAGAACATCATGAACCTGCTGCGGTCCATGTCCAAGTACCTGCTGATCGGAATCGCCCAGAGCTTTATCCTGATCACGGGGAACATTGACCTCTCCATCGGTTCCATGGTCGGCATGAGCGCCATGATCAGCGCTACCATGATGGCGAAGGCGTTCCACCCGGCGGTGGCGCTTCTGGTCGCCCTCTTGAGCTGCCTGGCCGTGGGCCTGATCAACGGGTTCTTGGTCGGAAAGTTCCGTCTGCCCCCCTTCATCGCCACTCTTGGCACCATGTTTGTGGCGAGGGGCATCGCCTACATGGTGAACGGGAACCGCAACACTGACGCCATCACCACGGGGATCGGCAAGGAGGCGGGGGACGCCTTCCAGAATTTTTTCTACTATGGCTCGGTGTTAAAGATTTACAATGCGTTCTGGATTGCGCTCATCGTTTTTGTCATCATGTTCTTTATCCTGTCCAAGACCAGGACGGGCCGGCATATTTACGCCATCGGTTCCAACATTGATGCGGCGAAGTTATCCGGCGTCAACATCGTGGCGACCACCACCAAGGTGTATCTGGTCAGCGCCGTCTGTTCCTGGCTGGTGGGCCTGATCCTCTGTGCCCAGGCCGGCATGGGAAACATGGAGGCAGGAATCAGCTATGAGATGTACGGCGTGGCCGCAGGCGTTATCGGCGGCGTCTCTCCCCTGGGGGGCACCGGACTTCTTCTCGGCACCCTGGCGGGCTCGGCCGTGTGGCAGACTCTTGAGAACGGTCTCAACATGATCGGCGCCCAGGTGGGCATCCAGCGGCTGGTCATCGGCATCATCGTGGTCTGTGCCGTGCTTCTGGACGTGGTGGTGCGTAACGGCCAGTTCGGGAGAAGGAAGAAAGCTTAAATGGAGCTGAACCGCTTAAGGCGGATAAGCAATATAAAAAAAGGAGGAACAACATGAAAAGAAAGGTATTGGCTATGCTCTGTGTTCTCGTCATGGTGACGGCGGCTCTTGCCGGCTGTGGCGGTGACAAGAAGGAGACGGAGGCCCCCACGGAGGGCGCAGAACAGAAGGAGGAGAGCAAGGCTCCGGAAACCCAGGGCGCTTCCGGCGACGTGAGGATTGCCCTGATCACCATGGATTCGGTGGACCAGCACTGGGTGAACCTGAATGAGGGCGCTCAGAAGGCTGCCTCGGAGCTTGGCGTGGAGGTGACGCTGCTTGCCCCCAACATGAAGGACGACGCACAGCAGATCGAGTGCGTGAACAATGCGGTGGCCGGCAAGTATGACGCCATCATGGTGGCGGCCAACGGTCCTGACGCCATCTCTTCCGCACTGAAGGAAGCGCAGCAGGCGGGCATCAAGATCGTCTATGTGGACTCTCCGGCCAACGTGGACGCCGAGGCGACCTTCTCCACCGACAACAAGGCGGCGGGCAAGATCGCCGGCGAGGAGATGATTAAGGCCCTGGAGGCGGCGAACATCACCTCCGGCAACATCGGTATCGTCAATGTCAACGCTTCCACCGAGACGGCCGTGGCCCGTGAGGAGGGCTTCCGCTCGGCTTTCGAGGGCAAGGGCTACACCCTTCTGGAGACGCAGTACGGCGAGGGGGATGCGGCCAAGTCCCAGACCATTGCCGAGAATTACATCACCCAGGGCGTGGTCGGCATCTTCGGAACCAATGAGGGTTCCACCACCGGAACCGGAAACGCCATCAAGGCTTCAAACTCTGACGTGATCGGCGTGGGCTTTGACAAGTCCGATGCCATCCAGAACCTGATCGCCGACGGTTATCTGCTCTGCACCATGGCTCAGAATCCCGACGTGATGGGTTATGAGGGCGTGAAGGCCGCTGTTGCCGCCGTGAACGGCGAGAGCCTGGGCGGCAAGGTGACGGACACCGGCGTGTCTGTCCTGACGAAGGACACTCTTGGCGGGGGCAGCAGTGAGGGCGGCAGCTCTGACGTCACGGCCAGCAAGGCCTGGAAGATCGCCCTGATCACCATGGACTCCGTGGACCAGCACTGGGTCAGCTTAAATGAGGGCGCCCAGGCGAAGGCCAAGGAGCTGGGCGTGGAAGTGACTTTCATGGCTCCCAACAGCAAGGACGACGCACAGCAGATCGAGTGTGTGAACAATGCGGTGGCCGGCAAGTATGACGCCATCATGGTGGCGGCCAACGGCCCGGACTCCATCACTTCCGCACTGAAGGAAGCGCAGGCGGCGGGCATCAAGATCGTCTATGTGGACTCTCCTGCGAACCTGGAGGCGGAAGCCACCTTCTCCACTGACAACAAGGCGGCGGGCAAGACGGCCGGCGAGGAGCTTCTCAAGGCTCTGGAAGCGGCCAACGTGACTTCTGGCAACATCGGCATCGTCAACATCAACGCTTCCACTGATTCCACGGTGAACCGGGAAGCCGGCTTCAGGGAGGCTTTTGAGGGCAAGGGCTACACCCTTCTGGAGACTCAGTATGGCGAGGGTGATGCGGCCAAGTCCCAGACCATTGCCGAGAATTACATTACCCAGGGCGTGGTCGGCATTTTCGGCGCGAATGAGGGCGCTACCACTGGTGTCGGTAATGCCATCAAAGCCAATGGCTCCGGGATCATCGGCGTGGGCTTTGACAAGTCTGACGCCATCCTAAACCTGATCGAGGACGGACATCTGCTCTGCACCATGGCTCAGAATCCTGACGTGATGGGCACCATGGGTGTGGAAGCCTGCGTGAGGGCTCTCGAGGGCGAGGACCTGGGCGGTGCCGTGACGGATACGGGCGTTTCCGTTCTCACCAAATAGACAAGGATTCGGATTTCCTGCGGGAACGGATCGAAAAAGGGCCGCCGGGCATGTCCCCGGCGGCCTTGTTATGGGGGCGTGCGCCGGAAACGGCCGGGTCCGGAGGCGGTTGGTTTTGGGGAAAGAAGCCTTGCCAAAGGGGGGACGTTTCGGTTACAATGTATGCAGTTGATTGGGGAGAAAGGGGGGATCGGGGTGCTTCGTGTCATGATTGCGGACGACGAGGAGCGGATCTGCAAGCTGATCACGGCCCTGGTGGACTGGGAGGCCCTGGAGATGGAGGTTGCGGGCACTGCCAGGAACGGGCCAGAAGCCATTGCGCTGGCGAAGGAGCTGGAACCGGACATTTTGATCACGGACATTCGGATGCCGGGTCTAAGCGGCCTGGACTTGATCGAGCAGGTCAAGAAGCTGCGGCCGGAGGTGGAGATCGTGATCATCAGCGGCTATGCGCATTTTGAATATGCACAGACGGCCATCAAGTTCGGGGTGGGGGACTATCTGCTCAAGCCGGTGGACCAGGAGGAGTTGAACACCACGCTCCAAAAGTTCAAGGAACGGATTCTCGCCAGACAGGCGATGGCGAGACGGGGCGGGAGGCTGTTTCAGAAGAGCGAGAGGGACCTGAAACGTCTTCGGACGGGGCTGGTGGATCAGTTGATTTCCGGGCGGGGAGAACGTTTGTCTGTCGCCGTTATCCAGGAGGCCTATTATCTCCCGGTGGAATCCGGGTTCTTTCAGGCGGTCTGGCTGAAATTTGACGGGCCCCCGGAGGCGTTCACGGAGGCGGGCCTCGCCGCCATCATGGAGAAGGCGGACAGTATTTTGGAGAGTGCTCTGCGCTCCAAATGCATTGAGATGGTCTTTCGCCGTGTCGGCTCCTCCTACGTGGGGTTTTTGAATTACGGGAGCGGAAGGAAGGAGGAGGTCAGGCGGGGGCTCAAGGACTGCCTGAACCAGCTAAAATCCCAGCAGGTTCTTTACGGGCCGGTTCAGTTTTCTCTTGCGGTGGGACGGGCGGCGGAAAACCCGGAGGAGCTCAAGCGTTCCATGTATGAGGCATCGGTGATCATCAAGGAGCGTCTGGTGAGGGGGAACGGCCGGATTTTGGACCGGATGCCGGAGCCTTCTGCGCTCCACGAGCGAAAGCTTTTGGACAAGTATCTGAGGAATATCACCCATGCGGTGGAGGTGATGAGCCTGGAGGAGGCTGCCGGGGCCGTCTCGGAGCTTTCCAGTACCGCACGGGAGGTGCGGGAGGTGCGGGGCTTTGAGATTCGGGAGCTCATCCATTCCTGCGCCAGTCTTTTTTTCAGCCGCCTGGAGCTTAGTGGACGTGCGGAGGCTTTGCAGGAATTTGACGAGCGGTGTGAGTGGTGCGGAACCATGGAGGAGCTCTTCGGCCTTCTCGGCCGGCTTTTGGAGACCCACCTGGGAGCCCTCCGGAGCAGGCATGAAAACGATGCGGACCGGCCCGTCCGCCTGGCGAAGGAATATATTCAGAATCATTACAGCGAGCCCATTACCCTGGAGGAGGTCAGCGGCCACGTGAGCCTGAATCCGGCTTATTTCAGCGTCCTGTTTAAGAAGACGGAGGGGGAGGGCTTTGCGAAGTACCTGATTCACTTGAGAATGGAGCAGGCCAAGATTCTCCTGCGGGACACCAATGAGCCGGTATCGGCCATCTGCCAGAGGGTTGGCTATCACGACGTCAAGCATTTTACCCGTACCTTTGAAAAGGATACGGGGGTGAAACCGGCTACCTATCGGAAGCTGTATGGGTAAAGGAGGGGACTTTGAAAAAACCATCCAGGCTGCATTATCTTTCCAATCGGGTGCTTTTCATGGGGGGAGCCGTCTTTGGATTTCTTTTTCTTCAGGCGGCCGGTTCCCTGTTTCTCTTTTTTCACGGGGAAACGGAATTTTGGATGTTCCTTCTCTACCTGGGACTGTTTGTGGGAGGGATTTCTGTTTTTCTGTTCTGGATCGTCCGTCCCTATCTGCGCTCGGAGATGCTTGCTAGACGGTTTCTGGACGGCTATGCCCTGGACAGCAAGCAAAACCTGCAGATGGCGCTTCTGACTCCTTCTTCTAAGAGGCAGTGGGAGGAGGTGGAACGGGTGCTTCACTCTCCGCAGTTGATGGAGCTCAATAAAAGGCAGGCCCAGTACCTGGCCCTCCAGAATCAGATCAATCCCCATTTTCTCTACAACACGCTGGAGAGTATCCGTGGGGAGGCCTTGATTGCGGGGCTTGGCGGCGTGGCCGACATGACGGAGGCGCTGGCGAAATTTTTCCGCTATACCATCACCAAGGTGGAGAATCTGGTCTCCGTGGAGGAGGAGCTTGACAATTGTGAGACGTATTTTTGCATTCAGAAGTACCGGTTCGGCGACAGGCTGGAGCTCCACGTGGAGTATGAGCCGGCGGAGTTTGAGGAGATCATGAGCTGCCGCATTCCGAAGTTGACGCTCCAGCCCATTCTGGAGAACAGCATCATCCACGGGACGGAACCGAAGGTGGGAACGGGGAACCTGAAGATTCAGTTTGAACGGACGGACTGTCGTCTGATCATCCGGATTTCGGACGACGGCGTGGGCATGGATGAGGAGGCGCTTGCCAGGCTGAACCGCCGTCTCGGCAGGGACGGGAAAAGCCTGGAATATCACCGGGAGCCGGAAAAGGGCGGGATCGCCCTGGTGAATGTGAATAACCGGATTCATCTGATTTTCGGGGAGGAGTATGGCATGCATGTCTATTCCATGGCAGGCGTGGGGACGGACGTGGAGATCACGGTGCCCACGGACGTGGAGGAGGAGATCGGGCGGAGGGGGATTGTGTGATGCGGAGGGAAGTGTTTCGGATGGAGCGGGTCACCTGCATCGAACAGGGGATTACCCAGCTTGAGGATTTTAATCTGCAGATCTACGAGGGGGAGGTGATGGGGCTTCTTCTCATCAATGCCTATGGCCTGCAGACGTTCCTGAATCTTTTGGAGGTCAGCCAGCCCCTTTATGACGGGTATATTTATTATGGAAAAAAGATGATCAATTCCTGGAGGAGTTTTGGGAAGTGCTACAACCGGATCAGCATTGTCCGGACCCAGAGCAGTTTGGCGGAGGGACTTACGGTGGCGGACAACGTGTTTGTCATGCGGCGGGGGTTTAAGCAGCGCATCATCCGACCGGCGCTTTTGCAAAAGCAGTTGGAGCCGTATTTTAAGGAGATTGGCATGGAGCTCTCCGCAGACATGTACGTGGAGCGTTTAAGTGCCTTTGAGCGGATCGTGGTGGAGATTTTGCGGGCCGTGATTTTAGGGCACCGGCTCATCGTCCTCCATGAGGTCGGCACCATCGTGAGCGGGACGGAGCTGGAAAAGCTTCACGAGATCATCCGCTATTATGCGGCGCAGGGGATTTCGTTTATTTATATCAGTCTTCATTATGAAGAGATTTTTCAGATCGGCGACAGGTCCGCCCTCTTTGCCCACGGCAGGATTCAGAAGGTGACGGGCCGGGCGGAGATGGAGCGGGACGCCGTCCGCTTTTATCGTGGAGAGTATGACCGGATGGTGAGGGGACGTCTGGAAACGCTGGGGCCGACGCCGGCGAATCGAAAGACCGTGGTTTCTATTCGGAATGTCTCCTGTGACGGGCTTGAGGGTCTTACCTTTGAGATTCGGGAGGGGGAATGCCTGACCATCCAGAGCTTGAGCGAGGGGGTGTTTCAGAGACTGGTGGGGATTCTGGAGGAAGAGGTGTATCTGACCGGGGGCAGGATCCTCGTGGACGGGAGGGCGGCGAGTCCGAGAAGGAGCAGGAGCATTGCCGTTTTGAAGGAGCAGTCCACCTCGACCATGTTGTTTCCGGAACTGAACAACATGGACAACCTGTGTCTCGGTCTTTCCAGGAGGGTGGCCCATGTATGGCTTGGCAGGAGCATTCGGGCCAGTGTCCGGCAGGAGTACGGGGAGGTGTTTGGGGAGGATTTTTTCTCTCTTTATCCGGACCAGCTTTCGGAACGGCAGAAGTGCCGGCTGGTCTATACACGGATTCTCTTACAGCGGCCCAGGGCCGTATTCTGCATCCAGCCTTTCAAGGGAGCCGACCTGCCCCACCGGATGTTCATCTGGAAGATGTTGAAGATGCTTTTGGACAGGAAGATCGCCGTGGTGATCCTGGCGGTGAACCTGGCGGATTCTTTGTCTCTGGCGGAGCGGCTTTTGCGGATCAACGCCTCCGGCGTGGCAGAGGAAATCGACAGAAGCGCCTTCGGCTCCCTGCCGGCGACGGCCCCCTGGAAGTATCTCTACCAGGAAGACGGAGGTGAGAGGCGGCGGTTTCGGCCTGGGACGGACGGTCCTCCGCCTGAGAAGAACCGGCCCCGGCCATGAGCCAGGTGATCAGAAAGCCGGCGGCGGATAAGAAAAGGCAGAACAGAAGTCCCGCTCCTGTGGGCATGGACGGCAGGGCGGCGAAGATGTCCCAGAGGGAGGCCATGACGAAGCCCAGGATGACCATGTAAGACGCTTCCGGATGTTTTTTCATGGTACGGTCCAGAAAGCGGGTCAAAAGCAGGATGCCGAAAAGCCCTCCGGCAAGAAAGGGGATCAGGAAGAAGATCTGCCCCGTTCCCATGGCCGTCAGGAGAAAGTCGTAGATGCCCATGAGATAGAGCATGGAGGAGAAGGAGATCCCGGGCAGCACCAGGGCCAGAGCGCCCAGAATCCCGGCCACAAACTGGACGAGGATGCCGGAGAGGGAATGGTTTCCGCCCTGAAAGAGGCCCGACGGCAGGATTCGGAGGAGGAAGACGGAGGCGATGCCGAGGACGAGGAAACAGACCGTGCGTCCGGAAAGGCCGGGACACCTGGCCGCCCGGTAGATCACGGGGACGCCTCCCACCATGACGCCCAGGACGAAAAATGCCATTTCCCGTGGAAAATGCCGGTTTAAAGCGGCCATGGGGGCAGAGAGAAGGAGGAAGGCGGCTCCGGCTCCGCAGACAAAGCGGAACAGTAGGAGCAGGTCCTCCTTTTTGTGGGTATTCACCGCAGAGATCAGGCGGCCGTAGACGCCGAAGATCATGGCCATGGTGCCGCCGCTGACGCCGGGGACCAGCATGGAGCCTCCGATGAGAAATGCCTTGAGCATGAGAAACCGGTCCATGGGGCTCTCCTTTTTCTTCCGGGGATGTTTTGTTTATTTTATGAGGACGGCCCGCCGGGTATACCTTAATTTCTCCTGCGAAGCACACGCATTCTCCGCATTTTTATTTTGAACGAAAACCCAGGAAGAAAATCGGTTTTTTCTAAGCCGGAACCGTATGAAAGCCGTCGGTACTTAGAGCGTTTCGAGCCTAAGCGAAGAAAGGCTCTTATGTACCGCTGCGAGCTTTCATGAGCGAGAGCGTGTTCTGGCGTGAAAAGAACCGATTTTCTTCCGTATTTCCCGTAAAAAAAATGCGGAAATGGAAGCAAGAATCGTTGACAGCTGGCGGATCATCGTTTATAATTCCTGTCTTTCGAAGTTGAAGTAAAAAAATAGTGCTAAGCCATAGGTCAGAATCTATGACTTAGCATTTTATTTATGTCTTCATTGCCAAGAAAATATGATGTCAGAGGCAGTCCTGTCCGGGCAGATAAACCCTTTATGAAAGAAGAACTTCTGGTAAGATTGATGTATTTCCGCTCAGATACTTTAGCTACTCTGAAATCATGCATAAAATCAAAGATTTCTTCCGTACCATATTTATCATTCAGGACATGTATCTGTAGGAGCCTGGTCAGCAGCACCGCAAGATAACAGATAAGAAAATGCCCGGTTATTGTTTCTTCTTTCTGCAGATATACAGGCCTTGCATCAAGCTGGGATTTCATGATACGGAAAGATTCCTCAATCCTCCACAGATTATGGTAGGCAGCATATATTTCAGAAGCTGCCATATGGATCTCAGAGGTCACCATCATGTTATAACCGGCAAGTCTCTTCGCGTTTTCTATGGCTTTGTCATTCAATTCGACTTTGATTGTGCCATCTGTCTTCTGCCCTTTTTTATCAGCAGCGACAAAGGTAACATATTTTGCACTGTCACCATACTCGGATCTTTTCGCCCCGCCCGCTTTGAGGGCCTTTGCTTTTTCCACCTGTCTGCTGATCTCATATTTCTGCTTTTCTGCAAGCTTTGGGTTGAATGTAACGACACGCTTTTCCCTGAGTTTGAAAGCTTTCTTATGCCCGGTATCATCTGTGCTGGTATAGGTGAAATCATCCACACAGTCTTTGATGCGGTAGAGCACTTCGCCCATCTTGTTTTTTACATCCACATAATCATTTTTAAGAAGCACCCATGTTTTTTCAATCTCCGGAAGCGTCTTTACGGATTTGGAGAAAATATATCCATCACCAGATTTCAGGGCATGGAGGATGTTATTGAAACAATTGAGCCCTTTATCGGCCACCTGGATGGTCCTGCCGGATATGTGGTTCCGTTGTTTCAAATCGTCAATGATGTTCCGTATCACAGGTTTTTCGCTCTCATTGCCGGGATACAGTTTCATGCCGACAGGTATCTGGCTGGCATCAAGGAGCAGTCCCAGACCAACGATCGGTTCCTTTTTGTTTTCTTTAGAAGGGCCTTTCATTCTGAAGCCATCCTCCCTGTCGATCTCAAAATAAAAGTTGGTACAGTCAAAGTAAGTGTGCGAGATATCGAACTGGTATCTTTGGCAGAGCTGATGGTTGTAGATCTCGATGACTTTTTCGTACTCGGAGCCGATATATTCAAGACCAGAATAAAGCTGGTCCAGAGAAAAGCCATGGGATTCAAACAGCTTTGGAATGACCTCGTCATATGTCCTGGACTTTGAGCAGGGATGGACAGCCCTTGCATAAATGAGGGCGGACATCATCTCAAAGATGTTGAACCTGAAATCAGCAGCGGTTTGCATGAGGTCAATATATTTCTTGCAGCCAAGGGCATCATTGAGATTTTTCAAAGGGAAATACCCGAGAAGTTTTTCGGGAGACTCGCTGGAAATCTGCCGTGCCTTTTCGTCCTGCTTTCTTTTCTGATGTTCCTGATTGAGCTTTCTGGCTTCTTCACTGTAAAAAGCAATTGGGTCATCAATACCGTTTTCCTGCAGTTCGTGAACATATCCGATAGGTCTGTATGAACGATGTGCGCCGCCCTTGCGCTCAGGGTCATAATAGCTTTCGTAAATCTGCAGGTAAGTGCCTTTTTTATTCTTTGTTTTTTTGAGAAAATACGCCATAAAAATCACCCTCTCATATCATAACACTATAGCACTATATAATCAATAGTAAAATAAAAAATTTGTCAAGTATTGGGAAAAGAAAAAAGCCAGCATATATGCTGACTAACAGTGTATCGGGTATTAAATTACTCCTAAAGAATCATAGTGCTAAATCCTAAAGACGGG
>CAJUOF010000353.1 GCA_910587905.1 uncultured Lachnospiraceae bacterium | reverse complement strand
GTTTTGACCAGCGTGGTCTATCAGATCATATCCTCCATCAATTACAGACTTGAAGAGGCAGAACGAAGGAGTGCAGCAAAATTTGTTTAGAGAATTGTTAGAGCTTTTGGGGAGTATACTAAAAAAGATCGTGACATCCCGGCTGTTTGTGGTGAGTATTCTGTTTATTGCCATGTTCAGCGCGCTTGTGATGCGGTTATTTAAACTTCAGATCGTAAATGGGGCCGGATATCAGGAAAATTATGTGCAGAAGACGCTAAATGAAGTCAGCACCTCCGGTACAAGAGGAAATATTTACGACAGGAATGGAAATCTTCTGGCCTACAGCAAGTTGGCCTACGCCGTCTCCATCGGAGATTCCGGCTATTACAAAAACGGTTACGAGCGCAATGAGATGCTGATGCGCCTGATTCCCATTCTGGAAAAGCATGAGGAGCCCCTGCTCACCTCCCTCTCTTTGAACCTGGACGAGAGTGGGACGGTACAATATACCACCAGAGGTGAGGAAGAACGGCTTCGTTTCTTACGGGACATTTACGGTTTAAAGTCCGTGGAGGAACTGGACGATGACGAGGGGAAATACCCGTCAAATGTGTCGGCCGCCGACCTGTTTCAGACCTTAAAGGAACGGTATGGTGTCGGGGAGAATGCGGATAAGACTACCTACGAGGTGGACGATGAAACAGCGCTCAAGATGCTGAATATCCGTTATGCCATGACGTTAAATGCCTTTAGGCGCTATGACGCGGTCACAGTGGCCTCCGACATCAAACTGGAGACCGTCGCTGATATCAAAGAAAACGCGGAAGTCTTAAAAGACGTCAACGTGGAGGAGAAGACGGTTCGGGTCTACAACGACAGCTTCGAGTTTGCCCATATCCTTGGATATACAGGACAGGCTGACGCGGACGAGCTGGAGGAGCTTTCTGCGGTCGACGACAGCTACGAGCTGGGGGATGTGATCGGAAAATCCGGCATTGAATCCGCCATGGAACTGGAACTTTCCGGTGTCAAGGGAAGCCAGACCATGTATCTGGACAGTGAGGGCAGGATTTTGGAGATCACCGATACGGTGGAACCGGAGACTGGAAACGATGTATATTTAAGCCTCGACCGAGACCTGCAGGTTGGAGTCTATCACCTGTTGGAGCAGAACTTAGCCGGGATTTTGGTGCGCCGGCTGAACAATGACCCCACCTATGTGGTCACAGAGGATACGGACGCCTCCAAGATCGAGATTCCGGTGCGGGATGCGTATTTTCAATTTATCAACAACCACATTTTGGCCATGGAAAAATTTGCGGATGGCTCCGCATTGGAAAAGAGTATCTATGAGCGCTATACCTCCAGGATGGCCTCCGTGATCCCCAATATATCCTCTCAGCTTTTGAGTGAGGGAGCACCTTCCTATGATCAGTGCAGCGCCGATATGCAGGATTACCAGGACTATATATATGACTATATGAGGGATCATTCCTTCTTCCTGGAGGGTTCCTTTACCACGGCGGATGAGATCTACATGGGCTGGGCAAATGAGGCAGGTGTCAGTTTCCACCAGTTTCTCTACCATGCAGTGGAGGAGGGGTGGATCGACACAGAAAAACTGGATTCAGAGGAAAAGTACACCAGCACTGACGACACGTTTCGAATCCTGATTGACACGCTTATGAGAGCCATGGAAAACGATGCCGGTTTCCAGAAGCTGGTCTATAAATATTTGATCTATGACAATGTGATCAGCGGACGGGAACTGTGCCTTTGTCTTTTCGAGCAGGGAGTGTTGGAGCACGACGAGGAGGCCATTGCTTCCTTAACCTCTGGAAATGAGGAGACAGCTTTTACATTTCTCAAAGAAAAGATTTATAACATTGAGCTGACTCCGGCACAGCTTGCCCTTGATCCGTGTTCGGCCTCCTGTGTGCTGACAGATCCGAACACAGGAGAAGTGTTGGCTCTGGTCACTTATCCGGGTTATGACATCAACCGGTTTTCCGGCTCCATCGACGCGGATTATTATTGGAGCTTATACAACGATTTAAGCCAGCCTTTCCTGAACAGGGCGACCCAGGTAGAGACGGCCCCCGGGTCGATTTTCAAAGTGTTGACCTCTGTCATCGGGCTGGAGGAGGGAGTGGTCTCCCCGGCGACGATCATCGACGACACGGGAACCTTTGAGCGGCAAGGACTTCATCTTCGTTGCTGGAATATTGTCGGTCACGGGCCTCTTGACGTAATCACGGCTATTGCCCAATCCTGTAACTATTATTTCTGTGAAATCGGTTGGCTGATCTCACAGACAGGCGGCAATTACAGCGGTGACAAAGGAATCGAGACCATCCAGAAGTATGCATCCATGTTTGGCCTGGGAGAAAAATCCGGAGTGGAGATCGCAGAAAATGCCCCCCACATCACGGATCAGAACCCGATCCCGTCCTGTATCGGACAGGGGACCCATACCTATGCGGCCATTCATCTATCCAGATATATCACAACCTTGGCCAGTGAGGGAAATCTTTATAAATACAGCCTGATTTCCAAGATACAAAAGAGTGACGGTCAGGTGGTAAAGAGCTATGAACCCAACATTGAACAACATGTTGAGCTCTCTTCCTCCACCTGGAATATCATCCATCAGGGAATGCAGGAGGTTGTCGGTGCCCGTGGAACCTTTGCTCAGAACTTTAAGGATTCCAAAGTGTTAAACGAGATCGGCTTTGCCGCAAAGTCTGGTACGGCGGAACAGTCCAAGGGGCGGGCAAACCATGCAACCTTTATCGCATATGCGCCGGTTACGTCGCCTGAAATCGCCCTTTCTGCGGCGATTCCAAACGGTTATGGTTCCAGCTATTCCGGCGCCTTATCGGAGCAGATTTTAAGCTATTATTTTGGTTATATCACTCTGGACGATATCCTGGAGAATAACCATGCAGCGGAGGGTGACCTCCATCATGTATCCGATTAACCTCAAGAGGTGAGAAACCATGCGGCAGACAGTCATTATCAAGGGAAACAACTATGGTCTTTCTGTATTTCTGGATCCGGAGACTCCCATGGAGGAGCTGCTCTCCACACTCCAGAAAAAATTTCAGGAATCCGCCCGCTTTTTCCGGGGCGCCAACATGGCTGTTTCCTTTGAGGGACGAACCCTTACATCGGAGGAAATCAATACAATCGTAAACACCATTTGTGAAAACTCAGAGATTGAAATCTCCTGTGTCATAGACACGGACAAAGCACGGGAAGCCTTTTTCAAGAGAGCTCTTTCGGAAAAGGCGAAGGAGGAAGCTGACGGGAAGACCTCCGGGGACGGACAGTTCTACAAAGGAACGCTCCGCTCCGGACAGGTATTGGAGGCGGAGGGAAGCATCATCATACTTGGTGATGTGAACCCTGGTGCCCGGATCGTCGCGAAAGGAAATATTATTGTGCTCGGCGCTCTGCGCGGTACGGCCATTGCCGGACTGGGCGGAAGGAAGCATGCCATTGTCGTGGCCTTGGAGATGGATCCCATTCAAATCCGCATTGGAGAAGTGACCGCCCGCATGAACGGAAGGTTAAAGGCTTCTGAACATGCCCAGATCGCATATCTGAATTTGGGAACAATCCATATCGGCTCTCTAAGCCAGGAAGTCATCGACGAGGTGAGCGTTTCCTAGCGCAGGAATCTGAATGTGGAGGAAAGAAAAATGAGTGAAGTGATTGTCATTACGTCCGGAAAAGGCGGTGTCGGAAAGACTACTACTTCTGCCAATCTGGGAACAGGTCTTGCCATGCTGAACAAAAAGGTGGTTTTGATCGATACGGACATCGGACTCCGGAACTTAGATGTGGTCATGGGGCTGGAGAACCGAATTGTCTACAACCTGGTGGATGTGATTGAGGGAAGCTGCCGTCTAAGCCAGGCATTGATTAAGGACAAGCGTTATCCAACCCTACAGCTTCTCCCCTCGGCGCAGACCAGAGATAAATCCAGTGTCTCGCCGGAACAGATGAAAAAGCTGATTGATTCTCTGAAAGGAGATTTTGATTACATACTCTTGGACTGCCCGGCAGGTATTGAACAGGGCTTCAAAAATGCCATCGCCGGGGCGGACCGCGCCATCGTCGTCACGACGCCGGAGGTTTCCGCCATCCGTGACGCTGACCGGATCATCGGACTTTTGGAGTCCAATGACATCCGCCAGATCGATCTGATCGTCAATCGGATCCGGATGGATATGGTGAAGAGAGGGGATATGATGTCCATCGAGGACGTCATAGACATCTTGGCCGTCCGTCTGATCGGCGCCGTTCCGGATGATGAGAGTATTGTGATTTCCAGCAATCAGGGAGAGCCTTTAACCGGTTCCGACTGTCTGGCCGGACAAGCATATATGAACATTGCAAGGAGGATCATGGGCGAGGATGTGCCGATGCTGGACTTGAATGTGAAAAACGGCTTTTTTTCCCGACTTGCCGGGGCCTTTAAAAAGAAATGAGGAGGAACGTCATGAGTCTGTTTGACTTTTTTTCAAAGAACAAGTCAGGGAACGTGGCGAAGGATCGGTTGAAGCTGCTTTTAGTTTCTGACCGGGCCAACTGTTCTCCTGAAACCATGGAAGCAATCAAAAATGACATCATCAAAGTGATTTCCAAATATATGGATGTGGACACGGAAGCGCTGGATATCCAGATTACCCAGACACCGTCAGAGGTAGGATGTGGCTTCGTTCCGGCGCTTTTTGCAAATATTCCAATTAGAGATATGAAAAGTGGGAATCCTGACAGATAAGGGATCATTATGTTTAAATTCAAAGAGTATCATGTTCGGTATTACAACATCAGACTCATCCTGTTGGTTTTGGCACTCTCTGCAGTGGGGATCATCTTCGTAAAGAGTGCTACCATTGGGACCGGAACCGGCAGCTATTACAAGCAGATTTTTGGTGTGGCGGTGGGGCTTTTCTGTATGTTTTTTGTGTCGGTCCTCGACTATCATTGGGTTTTGATGCTTTATTGGCCCATCTATGCGGTTAATATTGCCATGCTTTTAGCGACAAAATTTATGGGAGACTTAAGCGGAGTCGGAGCGCAGCGGTGGCTGACGCTGCCGGTCATCGGGCAAATTCAGCCTTCCGAGTTTTCCAAAATCATGTTAATCTGCTTTTTTGCCATGTTCTTCTACAGGCATCGGGAGAACATCAATAAGGTGCGGATTGTGGTGAGCGCGCTGGTACTCTTTGCCATTCCTGCATATCTGATCTTTGATCAGCCCAACCTCTCCACCACCTTGGTGGTGGTAGTCATCTTTCTGGTGATGCTATATGTGGCAAAGATCAGTTATAAGTGGATCGGAGGTGCTTTGGCTCTCATCATTCCCTTTGGGGCATGGTTTATCTTCGCCATTCAGCAGGAAGGACAGAAGCTCTTGGAGCCTTATCAGGTAAATCGGATTATGTCCTGGATCGATCCGGCCAAATATCCGGTGGACAATACCCAGCAGCAGATGAATTCCATCATGGCCATCGGTTCTGGGCAGCTTCATGGAAAGGGCATTGCCAACACCACGTTGGCTTCCGTAAAAAATGGAAACTTTCTCTCGGAGGAAGACTGCGATTTTATCTTTGCTGTCATCGGAGAAGAGCTTGGCTTCGTCGGGAGCGTGCTTATCCTTGCGCTTCTCTTGATTCTTGTGGCAGAATGTATTTATATGGCTGTCCGGGCCAGAGACCTGTCGGGACGACTGATCTGCAGCGGCATGGCTGCGCTGATCGCCTTCCAGTCCTTCGTAAATATCGGTGTTGCAACCGGACTATTGCCCAATACAGGACTCCCGCTGCCTTTTATCAGTGCGGGGCTGAGTTCACTTCTCAGTATCTTTATCGGGATGGGGTTGGTATTAAATGTGGGGCTTCAACGAAACTATGAAAATAACAGAGGAGGGTTCTAAATTATGAATGTGGGATTTATCGCCCATGACGCAAAGAAAAAGCTGATGCAGAATTTTACCATTGCCTACCGTGGAATCTTATGTCGCCACGAACTTTTTGCGACAGGAACCACGGGACGTCTGATCGAAGAGGTGACCAATTTGACGGTACACAAGTTTCTGGCCGGGCATCTTGGCGGCGAACAGCAGCTTGCCGCACAAATCGAAAATAACCAGATCGACTTGATGATCTTTCTCAGGGATCCGCTTCATCCGAAGTCACATGAACCGAATGTGTTCAATATCGGACGTCTCTGTGATATGCACAACATCCCTCTGGCTACCAATCTGGCCTCCGCGGAGCTTTTGGTCAAAGCTTTGGAGCGGGGAGACATGGAGTGGAGAGAAGCGTTTAAATAAGAGACCACCAGGGAAGCTTGTGTTTGGTGTTTCTTAAAAATAGGAGTTTTTATTATGTCAAGAAAAAAAACGGCCAGGCAGGTGCGGAGAAGAAGAGTATTTTTCCGGGCGTTTTTTGTGACGCTCTTGATTACAGGACTGAGTGCCGGAGCTTTTCTTCTGGTCAAGAAGCCCTTTGGGACGGGGGAGAATGGCGAAACGCCTTTGCCTCTTCTCTATGAAAGTCCGGTTGAATTGAAGAAGCTGGAGGCTGCCGCGGACAAACCAGCTTTATTTGGCACAGATCTCTGCGTGGCAGAGGAATCTGAACCAGACGGGACGATCGATGCGGAGGCAGGGATTGTGTTCAACAGAACTACCGGAGAGGCCGTGTACAGTCACAACGCCTACCAACAACTATATCCGGCCAGTATCACAAAATGCATGACCTTTCTCACGGCCCTCAAATATGGGGATCTGTCTGCGACCGTCACAGTGACAGAAGAGATGCTTTCCAATCTGGACCCGGCTTCCTCGGTGGCCGGGCTTAAACCAGGGGATACGCTGACTCTGGAGCAACTGCTATACGGCCTCATGATGCCCTCAGGAAATGATGCAGCCAACGCCATTGCCTGGCTGGTTGCCGGAGGAGAGGATGAGTTTGTCGCTCTCATGAATGAGGAGGCGAGGGCAATCGGTGCCACGAGAAGCCACTTTGCCAATGCCCACGGCCTTACGGATCCGGAACACTATACGACAGCCTACGATATTTATCTGATTTACAATGAGCTTTTGGATCACGACAAGTTTCTCGAAGTGATCGGTACGTCCGATTATATGGCTCAATATGAAAATGCCGGAACACCCATAGCCACCACTTGGGCACGGGGAATCTGGTATTTCAACGGAAGGGCTCAGGCGCCGGAGGGGATTACTCCAATCGGTGGAAAGACAGGGACTACCCCTGAGGCGGGCTATTGCCTGTCCTTGGCATCTGTAGATCCCCAGGGGGAACAATTTGTCTCTGTTGTGTTAAAAGCAGAGAATAGGGATGATCTCTATGAAAATATGACAGCTTTACTTTCAAAAATTCAGAAATAAGGATTGTACTTTCCGGTAATTTATACTATAATTAGAATACGGCTTAACAAATTATAACCAGTGACTAAAGGAGGAGTGCATTATGGTGCAGATCATAGCAGGAAAGATGGGGAAGGGAAAGACGAAGTTTCTGCTTGAAAAAGCCAATCTGGCAGTAAAAGAATGTAAGGGGTCTATTGTATATCTGGATAAAAATACCAAACACATGCACGCGCTTGACAATAAGGTTCGCCTTATCAACGTTTATGATTATCCGATTCGCTCTTATAATGCCTTTATTGGTTTTTTGTGTGGGATCATTTCACAGGATTACGATTTAGAGTATGTATTTTTGGACAGCTTCTTGAAGCTGGCACACCTGGAAGGAAAAGACATTTCCTCCGAATTGATCGAATTAGAACAGCTTGGACAGCAGTATGGAGTCACCTTGATTTTGAGTATTTCCCTGGACGCACAGGATCTGCCAGAGCACGTACAGTCTAAAGTGATAGTTTCTCTGTAAGTGTATACATAAAGAAGATAAAATTGGTTCGGGACGTGAAACCACGTCCCGCACTTTTATGTACAGGAGCGCACAAGGAAAATTGCCGCTATGCGGCATGCGCTCCGCACGGCGAGCAGGGTAAAGCCTCTCCCCTGCTCGAATTTCTACAGGAGCGCACAAGGAAGATTGCCGCTATGCGGCATGCGCTCCGCACGGCGAGCAGGGTAAAGCCCTTCCCTGCTACCGATTACTCTGTTTCCCGTCCGTTACCGATACGGCCAAACATACTTAAGAGATAGAGACCGCAGATTCCTACGATTCCGTAGATGATGCGGGAGAGTAGTGTCATATCCCCAAGAAGATACGTGACCAGATTAAAACGGAAAAATCCGATGAGAGCCCAGTTGATGGCGCCAATGATCACTATGACAAGTGCTGTATAATCCAGTGGTTTTGAGTTCATAGTTATTTCCCTCCTTTTACACTCATTTTGCTTGCGGATATATCTTTAGTGTATTCTTATTTTTTCATATTATTATGGAAAGATTTTCCGGATTAAGGGAGTAGGTTCTGTGGCTAAAAAGAGAAAAAAGATCATTCGATATAAAAAAACAAAATCATTGAATATCGGCATTGCTGTCTTTGCTGTGATTTTCTTATATCTGGCGATCATGACAGGACGTTATTTTTTTACTCCAAAGATTAAGATGTATGAAGTTTTCGAGGGGGATATTGCAAACACCTCCTATTATACCGGTGTAGCCCTGCGCAATGAGACGATTGTCACCTCCCCCTATGCCGGTTATGTCAACTATTATCTTCGGGAACGGCAGAAGGCATCGGTGGGCAATCTGATTTTCACCGTAGATGAGAGCGGTGCCATGGCAGAATATTTGAATGCTTCCACCGGCAAGGAGAGCAGACTTTCGGAAGAAAATCTGAAGGAACTAAAGGCAAAATTATCTGCATTCAGTACTTCCTATTCGGATGAACAGTTCTTGGAGGTGTATGATGTTCATGCGGAGCTTTCTTCCATGCTGATGGAATATATGAATAGCAATTTGTTAGATGAACTTTCCGCTCAGGCCGGTACAGAAGCGGCCGCCTCGTTCCAAAAATGTCCGGCTGCGGTCAGCGGTGTGGTTTTTTATTCCTCTGATGGTATGGAGGGGCTTACGCCGGAGGGACTGACTGCAGATACCTTTTCGCAGGAAAATTATGAGAAAACGATTTATCGCGGAGGAACACTGGTAAAAAATGGAGACCCGGTTTATCGAATGATCACGGAAAACACTTGGTCAATCGCCATTCCTCTTTCAGAGGAAGACGCGGCCGTTTATGCGGGAGAAACGTCTATGTCCATCCGATTTACGGAAAAGAATCTGGATGCAGCGGCTGATTTTTCGATTGTGCGGGGGGGGGACGGCGCTTCCTATGGACTCTTTGTCTTGGATAAATACATGATTCAGTTTGCGGGCGAGCGTTATATCGAACTTGAAGTTAAAACCGATCATCCAAAAGGACTGAAGCTTCCGAAGACGGCATTGACCACCCAGGATGCTTTTGTGATTCCCGGAGAATACCTGACGACAGGAGGAGACAGTCTGGCTGAAGGCTTTAACAGGGAGGTTTATGGGGAGGACGGCTCCATCTCCATAGAATTTGTCGAAGCGGATATTTTAAGAATTACCAGTGAAGCAGAACAAAAAGCAGCAGAAGAGGCAGGAGAACCGATCCCTGATTTCTGTTATGTCGCAGGAACCAGCCTCTCCCAGGGGGATATGCTGTTACGGCCAGATTCCAACGACAGATTTCGTGTGGCAGAAAAGCAAAGTCTGACCGGTGTCTATAATGTGAACCGAGGCTATGCCTCCTTCCGTTACGTGAATGTGATTGATGAAAATGAAGAATACTGCATTGCAGAAAAAAATGTTTATTATAGTATACGGACCTATGACCAGATTGCATTGCACGGTTCAGGACTTACGGAGGGGCAGATTTTGCGGTGATTTTTGAAAAAGTTTTGATTATTGGTTGACATCATTCCGAAAAACATTGATAATGATAAATGAGCATAAACAGGAAAGGCGGTTTACTCCATGAGTTTAATTGACAGATTTTTGGACTCAATGAAATTAAACGATGATGAGGATTACGACTACGAGGATGAAAATATGTACGACGAAGAAGATGACTATGATGAACCCCAGAAGGGAATCTTTAGGCGCAATAAGAAAGCTGCGGTTCCCGATGATCTAGAACCGATTCCGAAGGCCAAGCCCCGCACAGCCCCCAATGTAGTTCCGCTTCGGGCTGCCACCAGAGGTGGCATGGAAGTCTGCATGGTAAAGCCCGGAAATATTGGAGATGCGAGGGAGATTGTAGATACCCTGCTCAATGGAAGGGCTGTGGTGATCAATATGGAGGGAATTCCCACAGAGATCGCTCAGAAGATCATTGATTTCACTTCCGGAGCCTGCTATGCTGTGAACGGGAATTTGCAGAAGATTTCCAACTTTATCTTTATTGCAACCCCTCCGTCCATAGAATTATCCGGTGATTTCGAGGATTTGATGGGAAGTGAAAGTTCGTCTTCCGGTTATTGAGCGGAGTCCTTGTACATGAATAGAGAAGAGCAGCGATTGATCAATCACTTGCAGGACCTGGCTGACACCTGTTATAGCCGAAATGTTCCCGCATATACCGATTTTTTGAATTTAAACGAGCAAACAGTTTTTCTATCGAAACTGTCAGAATTTTCTCATGTCCGCACAGTGATGGATGGTGGGTATGAGGGGGCAGAGCGGAAGATTGTTTGCTTTCTTCCTGCTTATGAAGAAAAACAGCCCTTCAGTCCCATCGCTCCGATCCGAATCCGTTCCTCGGCGGGGAAATTTACGGTTCCTTGTACCCACAGGGACTATTTGGGAGCAGTCCTCAATCTTGGCATAGAACGTGGAAAGATCGGCGATATTCTCGTGGGAGAGGGACAAGCTCATCTGCTGTGCATGAGAACCATGGCAGACTTTTTGCTGGAACATTTGACTTCCGTAAAAAGAAATCCTGTTGTCTGTGCCTTTGCAGAATTTGAGGACCTTGCCGGCCAGCTTGTCTTTACGGAGCTGACCGGTACAGTCGCTTCCCTTCGCATGGATTCTCTTTTGGCTCTCTTTATGAAAAAATCGCGTTCTTCCTCGGCTTCCGTTCTGGACAGTGAACGTGTCTTTGTAAACGGAAGACTTTGCACCTCCCACTCCCTGGAACCAAAGGAGGGGGATGTGATCTCAGTCAGAGGAATCGGAAAATTTATTTTTGATGGTGTTTCCTCCTCCACAAAGAAGGGGCGCCTTCTGATAAAAATCAGAGCATACAGTTAGGAGTGTTGCAGCATGTCCACAGAGACCATGATGGTTCACAGAGATCAGCAGCCGATTTACCCCATCTGGTTTGCAGATACCTTTGAGGGGCTTGAAGAGGCGGTCCTCCCGCTTTCCCTCTCCGAACGGCGGGTCTGTATCGTGACCGACAGCCATGTCGCCGAGCTTTACTTAGAGCAGGTGGAACAGATGGCGCAAAAATTTTCTTACCGTGTGTTTTCCTTCGTTTTTCCGGCGGGAGAGAAGCACAAAACGCTGGATACGGTGAAAGACCTTTACAAGTTTTTGATTCATCATTCTTTTGACCGGAAAGATGTGCTCTTTGCTCTCGGGGGAGGAGTCGTAGGGGATTTGACAGGCTTTGCGGCTTCCACCTATCTGCGCGGGATCCGCTTTATCCAAATCCCGACAACGCTGTTATCCCAGGTGGATTCCAGCATCGGCGGTAAGACAGGAGTGGACTTCGACGCCTACAAAAATATGGTAGGGGCTTTTTACATGCCAAAATTGGTCTACATCAACGTATCTGTTTTACAAAGTCTGCCCACAGAACAGTTTGCCTCCGGAATGGGAGAGGTGATCAAGCACGGCTGTATTCAATCGGTGGACTATTACCGCTGGATCTCGGAACACAGAGAGGCAATTAGGCGCCGTGACATGTCCGCGCTTAAAGAAATGGTGAAGGGGAGCTGTCTCATCAAGCGGGCCGTGGTGGAAGAGGATCCGACGGAGCAGGGAATTCGGGCCTTTTTAAATTTGGGGCACACCCTGGGACATGCCATTGAAAAAGAAAAACTGTTTACCATGAGCCATGGAGCCTGCGTGGGCGTCGGATGTACGGCTGCTGTGTGGTTGTCTGTGAAGCGGGGGATGCTTTTACCTAAGGAACTTAGAGCGCTGGAGGATCTGCTTTCTTATTTTGATCTGCCCACAAGGGTTTCTGATCTGTCGGTGGACGATAGTTTGGAGGCAGTCAAACATGATAAAAAGATGGATTCCGGTGTGGTCCGTTTTATCCTTCTGAAAGCCATGGGGGAAGCCTGCATTGACCGAACTGTGACAGAAGATGAGATGAGAGAAGCGCTTTTTTATGTGGCTGGAGTCTAAGTGGTTTTGTTGTACGGCAATAGGGAGAGAACATGGTATGGAGAATAAAGAAGCACAGAGAAAAAAGAAAACCATCGTAGTTATGAGATATTTCGCCCTCTCAGTTCTTTTGGTGCTTTTCGACCAATGGAGCAAACATCTGGCAGTGACATATTTGAAAGGACAGGCGGACATCCCTTTGATCAAACATGTATTTGAGCTGTCCTATTTGGAAAATACCGGTATGGCCTGGGGACTATTTGCCGGAGGACGGTGGATCTTTCTGGCCGGAACCCTGATAATTCTGGCATTGATTTTTTATGCCTTTCTGAAAGCCCCACTGACCAAGCGGTACGGCCCTCTGCGGGTGATCCTGGCAGTCTTAGCCGCCGGTGCTGTGGGAAATCTCATTGACCGTCTTCTTCAAGGATATGTGGTCGACTTTCTGTCCTTCTGCCTCATCCATTTTCCGATCTTCAATGTGGCAGACTGCTATGTGGTGGTCTCCGGGATTTTGTTTGTTCTGGTTTTTCTGTTTTATTATAAGGATGAAGATTTGGCCGTTTTTATTCCCTCCTTTTTGGACAAGAAAAAAAGCGATAAGAAGAGGAGCTCGTGAGTCTATGACGGTTTTTTCTTATGAAGTTTTGGAGGCAGAGGCCGGTGCAAGGCTGGATAAATTTCTCTCGGAAAAGCCGAATTTGCCCTCCAGAAGCTATATTCAGCGATTGATCGAGGACAACCAGGTTCTTGTGGACGGAAGACCTGTAAAAAGCAATTACCGACTTCAGGCGGGAAAGAAGATTACGGTGGCCGTCCCAGAGCCAAAGAAGCTCTCTGTGGAAGCGGAACAGATGGACCTGGATATCCTATATGAGGACAGCGATCTCTTGGTGGTCAATAAGCCAAAGGGCCTGGTCGTCCATCCGGCCGCCGGACATGAGAGCCATACGCTGGTCAATGGCCTTCTGGCTCATTGTCAGGGAAATCTTTCCGGAATCAACGGAGTACTGCGGCCTGGCATTGTTCACCGAATCGACCGGGACACCACAGGCCTTCTTCTTGTCTGTAAAAATGACGCCTCCCACGCATCGATTGCAGAACAGTTGAGTACCCATTCCATCACCAGGCGATATCATGCCATTGTCCACGGGACGCTTCCAAAGGACGGAACCGTCAGCGCCCCCATCGGAAGACATCCGGTTGACCGCATGAAAATGGCAGTCAATGACAGAAATGGCAGACAAGCTGTCACCCATTATCATATTTTGGAACCACTCAAGAAATTCACGTATGTGGAATGCAGGCTGGAGACGGGCCGAACCCATCAGATCCGTGTCCATATGGCTTCCATCCATCATCCGCTTTTAGGGGACATGGTCTACGGTCCGGCGAAGCCGCCCTTCCCCCTGGAGGGACAGACACTGCATGCGAAGGTCCTCGGCTTTGTCCATCCAAGAACCGGAAAATATCTGGAATTCGAGGCGCCGCTTCCGGAGTATTTTGAAAAGCTTCTGACGAGATTGCGCTTGTAGTTTTTGAAATCTTGAAGGGTATACTTTTTTTGCCAAATAGAGTATAATATAGTTATCTTTCTGAAGGTAGGAGAGAGGGAATTAGGAGAGGAGTTGATCATTTATGAACGGAAACTTGGTTATTACAATAGGAAGAGAGTGTGGAAGCGGCGGAAGATTCATCGGTCAAAAACTGGCTGCCAGACTCGGTGTCAAATGCTATGACAAAGAACTTCTTACCCTTTCCGCGCAGAATAGCGGACTCTGCAAGGAAATTTTTGAACATCACGATGAAAAACCCACCAATAGCTTTTTGTATTCTTTGGTGATGGATACCTATTCTATGAGCTATAACCCGTCCGGTTTTTTGGATATGCCTCTGAACCAGAAGGTGTTCCTTGCCCAGTTTGACACCATCAAAAAGCTGGCTGAAAAAGAATCCTGCGTGATCGTGGGCCGCTGTGCCGACTATGCCTTGGCCGATTACCCCAATATGCTCTCTGTGTTTACCACAGCCGCCTACGACGACAAGGTGGAATATCTGAAAGAGCATTATCATATTGAACCCTCCAAAATCAAGGACTTCATTACCAAGACAGATAAGAAGCGCGCCTCCTATTATAACTATTATGCCAACAAGAAGTGGGGCAGTGCAAAGAGCTATGATTTGTGTGTCAATCGGAGTGCTGTCGGATTTGACGGGGCTGTGGATGTCATCCTGAATTTTGCCGAAGTAAAGAAAGCCGCCATGAAGAATTGACCATCGACGAATTGATTCCAAAAATAGCAACCAATAATACCGGAGTTTCAAAGACCTTCATGGTCTTAGAAGCTCCGGTATTTTGTCGGATGTTTGTTCGCCAATCAATTTTTATTCTACAGTAACCGATTTTGCCAGGTTTCTCGGCTTATCCACATTGAGTCCCTTCATATCTGACGCATAGTAAGCGAGAAGCTGCAGAATAACCGCCACAGGAAATACGGTAAAGCGGTTGTGGGGAATCGGAACTGCAAAATGGATATCACAGATATCCTCCGGAATCTCTGCTCCTGTTTTCGTGATCAGGACGACGAAAGCGCCTCTTGCCCGGACCTCCCGAATGTTGGAGATGGTCTTCCCATAAATATGATCCTGGGTCGCCAAAGCGATCACCGGCGTGTTTTCTTCAATGAGTGCAATGGTCCCATGCTTTAACTCTCCGGCAGCATAGGCTTCCGCGTGGATATAGGAGATTTCTTTCAGCTTCAGAGCCCCCTCCAGGGAGAAGGCATAGTCCAGCCCACGTCCCACAAAAAACGCATCTTGGGCCTTGGCAACCACACTGGCCGCTTTTTTGATCCGTTCCTTATGTTCCAAAATTTTTTGAACAGCAGAAATGGAATCCGTCAACCGAGAGATAAAGTCCCTGGCCTGTGTATCCGAAAATTTCCCTCGCGCCATGGACATTCGGCAGCCGATGAGATAGAGGCTTGCCATCTGAACCATATAAGCCTTTGTGCTGGCAACAGCAATCTCTGGGCCTGCATGGGTATAGAAGACATAATCGCTTTCCCTGGCAATGGTGGAACCCTTCACGTTGACAATGGAGAGAACCTTTGCACCGCATTCTTTGGAAAGCCGCAGCGCTGCCAGCGTATCGATGGTTTCTCCTGACTGGGAAATAACCAGAACGAGGGTCTTTTCGTCCACCAGGGGGCTTTCATAACGGAATTCGGACGCAATATTCACCGATACTGGAATTTTAAGAATTGGCTCGATCAGCGCCTTTCCCACCATACCGGCATACATCGCCGTGCCGCAGGCCACAATAGCGATTTTGTCACAGCCGACAAAGACTTCATCCGGAATTTTATCCTCAGAAAAATCAGGAAGGCCATGTTCCAACCGGGGAGTAATGGTGTTTCTGAGAGCCTCCGGCTGCTCGTGGATCTCCTTCAGCATAAAATGGGGAAAACCGTTTTTCTGAGCGGCCTCCACATTCCAGTTGACCTCCAATATTTCCGGAGTAACAGAATTTCCCTTCAAGTCCTCAACAGAAATGCTGTCCTGAGAGAGTGTGACAATCTGATATTCCGGAATGACGAAATAGCGGTTCGTGTATGGGATCACCGCGGTCACATCGGAGGCGACGAAAGAGCCGTCCTCCATGTGGGCCGCCACCATGGGGCTGACATTCCGAACGCAAAAGATCTTGTCGTGAATGTCCTCGAACATGATGCAAAACGCATAAGACCCCATGATTTCCCGGATTGTTTTCCGAATTGCCTCATAAGGGTCGCCATGATAATGGTAGTCCAGGAGTCTGGCGGCAACTTCCGTGTCCGTTTCAGATACCAGTGAATCCCGAAAGCCGAATTTTTCAATCAGGTTATGATAATTCTCAATAATTCCATTGTGGATCAAGGTTACCTTTCCCGCAATATGGGGATGGGCATTGGTATCGTTCACGCCTCCGTGGGTTGCCCATCTGGTATGGCCGATTCCACAGTGGGATGTCACATCCAGAGTTTCACAGGCATCCTTTAAGGTGGCAACCGGACCGGCTTTTTTGATCAGGAGACGATCCTCCCCCTCACCGGAGAGCAGTGCAACACCGGCGCTGTCATAACCACGATACTCCAACTGCTCAAGTCCGCGCAGCAAGACCTGCAGGGCATCTAAATGCCCTGTATATCCAATAATTCCGCACATATAAAATTCTCCTTATATCTCCAATACTATGTAAAATTCTAAATCAAGATTCCTGATCAGACCGAATTTGTTTTGCCGTCTCCAGCATATTTGCCGGTCTGTACACGCTCAGGAAGCATGGAAGAGCATCCGCCGAATTTTCGATTTTCTCTTCCCCTCGTCACCCTTGCCACAAACAAGGGACATGGCGCTTTCTCTTTATTCAGTTTTTTCTTGCATCCTCCTTCGCTGCAATTCCACCTAACTATATCATTTTCTGTCAGGACCGTCAAGATTTCTATTTTACTGAGCAGTTGCTGCAAAAAGGAGCGTAGTCTCCAAAATCAATCTATTCGCGAAAGACAGCTTTAACGAATAGATTGGAAAAAGGGAGGTGATGGTATGAAGAAACTGCTCAGTATTCTTTGTGCCGTCTGTCTCCTTTTTTTGTGCCCGGTCCCTGCTCTGGCGGCTGATGGATGGTCTGGTACATTGGTTATGAATTATGTGGTGTCCGGCAATCCAGGGAATGATCCTTTACGTCCTTATGTTTATTATCTGCCTGTGGATACTTTTTCGTTATATACTTATACCGTTCCATCTGGTACTTTGAACTCGGTTTCTGTTGCGGTCCGCCCTTTTGAATCGGAGGTTTCTGTGACATGTAAGTTTCCTTGGAAAGATTCCACTTATTCAGGTAAGTTATTTTTTGAATTAAATGTTTCATCCCCTATTTTGGCATATCTGAATACTTTTGGTTCATCTGGCCGGGTATCTGAATTGGATTTGCCTTTTAGTTATACTCCAGCCAATTATTCTTTTCATATCTCTTCACTTTCGGCTCCTGATGAGCTTTCTGTGGCTTCTGTTGAGTGTATGTTGTCTGATGGAACTGTTTTGCCTGTTGAGCACTTTAGCAATACTTATGTAGTATATTTTTCTTCTTATATTGAGGATGATGAGCCTGTTCAATTTCGTATTAAATACCGTTGTTCTTTAGGTGTTTTTTCTATGACTTCTGCTATGTCTGGTGTAGATGCCCAATCTTTGAATTCTGTAATTGTGGGATTACGGTCTATTGGTAATTTTATTCTTTCTCCCTGTTTTTATGGGACCGTTTATTCTGGTAAGCAGGATATTTTTGATGATACTGCTGATCTGATCAACAAGAAGAATGAAGAAATCGCCGCCGCTCAGGCATCCCAATCCGCCGAAGAGCACGAAGACACGGTAAACGGGTTCGACGATTCTAAGGGTCAGCAGGTCAATAAAAACCTGGAGGACGGCATCTCTGCCTACGAGTCCCAGGAGGATGCGGCCCATCAGGATTTCACCGATAAGATGGATGCCTACGAGGATCCCGATGTCTCTGATTATGTGTCAGGCGTTTCCTTCGTTTCCTCTGCTGTGGTCATGTGGTGGAATGCCCTCGGGATGTTTAAGATTATCCTGCTGGTGGGCTTCTCCCTGATGATCTTCAACTATATTTCACGATTTAGGGGAGGATAGCTATGTTTAAATTTTTTTCTACAATCGTCGATCTGCTCTCTACAGTGGTCGACTATGTGGTGAAGTTTTTTGCTGGTGTGGCCTCTATGATCGCCAGCTTTTTCAAGAGCATTGCCTTCGTGTATGAGGTCATGACCGTCCTGCCGGACTTCCTGTTGGCTGTCGTAGGTGTTCTCCTGGCCTGCTGTGTGATCCGGTTCATTTTGAAGAAGGGGGCTCCGGATGCTTGATTTCCTGAATTGGTTCTTTACTTTTTTTGGTTCTTTTATTGACTGCCTTTCCCGGTTCCTGATCACCGGGTCGGTCTCCCTGGGCATGCTGGTGGTCTCCGCCATGCTGTTTTTGGTGATTGGCCGCTTTCTGATCGGTTATTGGAAACGTCGTTCTATGGAGGATGAGTGATGGATGAGATTTATTCGGTAGATGAGAATGGTTATATCACAGTGGAGGAGGAAACTGCAGGTGAGACGGAAACTCAGGGTGTGGAGATGGAGGTTCCGGTATTTCCGGAAGCTGGTCAAGATGGTAATCCGGCCGATGTTGTATGGCCATCCTTTTCTTTCCCAGATTTGGAGGAGCCGCCGGCTCTTATTGTGCCTTATTCTGCTGATGCTGCTCCTGTTGCCCTCGCCGATCCAGATATTGCTCCTGCCGCTGACGCTGTTTATCAGCTTGATGGTATGGTAGTGTATGATGTCCAGGTGTCTTCTTACGGGGCCTGCAAGGCGGTCTTTACTCCGGCCCAGGCAGATAACGTTACGGTCGAAGCCGGCCAGCTCGTCAACTGGTCTTCGTCGGATATCCGGGTACCCCTGTACCGGGGTGACCCTGCCGATCGGCCTGCCGCCTCTACTCTCTCGCTCACTCTGCTGGGCCGTGGGGCTTCGAATTTTGCAAATAATTATTACCGGTACGGAACGGCTCAATACGTCACGTCCTATTATGTGAATGGCTCGTCGCTCTCTTCTACGAATACCTACGTAGCCATTTCTGATGTGGAACAGAAGACGTATTCCCGCCAGTACTGGCTATGGGTGGTGATTGTCGTATGCTTACTAATCATGGCGGTCAATGGCTTGATCCGCTTTTTAAGGAGGGGACACCGTGGCTGAGTTTATCAATCATATTGTTGGTGTGGATGTTCCAGAGCCTGTGCTGTCTGTTTTTTCTCTTGTGTTTGTGCTGTGTTTTATAGTCTTTTTCATATCGGTATGCAGGAGGTAACAGATGAGTGATCTATCCCAGGTGGGAGCTTTCATCCTCAATGTATTCGTGGCCCTTTGGAATTTTTTAATACAAGATGCCGGATGGGTCGGTATCGCCGTCCTCGGCTTCGTTGTGGTGCGTCTGATCATTGTTGCGGTTGGCTTCTTACTGGCCCGCCGTAATTCTGATAAATAATCAGGGAAGGAGGATTGTTTATGGAACATATGTTAGTGATCTCCGGCAGTACGTCCGGTTCGATGTCCGGGCTCCTTGGTACGTTTACTGAGGTCTTTACGTGGTTTATCACGCAGATTACCACGCTTGTTACTACGGTTGTCAGTAACCCGCTCTTACTGCTCATGACGGCGGTTCTGATGGTGGGTGCTGCTGTTGCGATGTTTGTACGTCTGTTAAAATCTGTGTGAGGAAGGAGGAAGGAGGCCGCACACGTTCACGGCGGCCTCCGAACGAAATATGGAGTATCTTGCATATGTTCCAGGACTCTTAAATCACATTGGGAGAATACTGGCTGATAGTCCCGTTGGTCTTGCCTTTTGTGGGCTTGGTCTCTTCGGAGCTTGTATTTTATTTGTTAGACGCCTTATGTCATGATAAGGAGGACGAGGATTGAAGACATTCGCCCTCTCCCTGATCGTGCTGGTGTTCACGTTCCTGGGAGTTACCCTCTTCTTTTACAAGAAGTATTATAACCCGTATAAGCTGTATATGGTCTTTGGAAAGAAAGGTGCTGGTAAATCTACGTACCTTACTATGCTTGCTGTAAAATATGCAAAACTCGGCCGTCCTGTGTATTCTACACTCAACGTACCATATGCATTCAAATTAGATCATAACGATATAGGTTTCCGTCATTTCCCGCCAGAATCAGTATTACTCATTGACGAGGTAGGAATGATCTGGGATAACCGGAATTTCAAAAATTTTAAATCAGAAGTCCGTGATTACTTCAAGCTCCAGCGGCATTACCGTCACACAGTCTATCTGTTCTCCCAGTCCTTCGACGTGGACCTGAAGCTCCGCACCCTCACAGATCGAATGTTCCTGCTGGTCAATCCGATGGGCTGGTTTACCTATATTCGATCCATCACCCGGTCGATCACGGTCACCGAAGCCTCGTCCCAGGCCGAGTCGAGGATCGCAGACCAGCTGCATTTGTCCGGAATCGGCGGGCTTTTATTTGGGTCGTCCAAAATTATGCTGATCCCAAAGTATGCAAAATACTTTGATTCCTTCATCATCGATGAACTGCCGGAGTACGAAGCGGAGCGCTGGGAGAATGAATTTCAAGTTTTCAGACAGAAAAACTTCAAGAAGGCTCATCCGTCCAGGCGTCGGCGAAACCGTCAGAATATTCGCAGACGCAGGCACAAATGAAAATCAGGAGTTGTCAAGGGTGCCCCCTCAGGGGCACGGAGCTTGCCCTTGACAATTCCGTCCGGCCGCCGGTAAAGAAGAATGGACAAAGAGGTGTCCTGGGCGCACTTTCCAGGATACCTCTTGATTATTGCTTTTTTTCGTTTCTGCTGTTGTCTTCCGGTTGCCGGGGACTGAAGGCGGAGTGTTTGACTGAATCCGGTTATCCTCGGACTGTGTTCCGGTTTCCCTGTACAGATCAAGGGGTAGGAGGATTCAGTCATCCGCCTTCAGTCTTACGTCACCTAGTGTAGACACGGAAGCTTAACATAACGTGAGTAATCCCCTTCGGAAGTATATTTTAATAATTAAATAACATGGGGATTACGTAGCTAGAGACTAAATGATATTTATATATAAATATATATAATACTTGACGATGGCAACACTTAATCGAATTGGGGAGGAAAGAGATGGAAAAATGGTTTCTGCCAGACATGCATTACCAGGTGTCCGTGTTTGATTACGGATCGGAAGTGGAGATCCGGCTGTATCCCTCCGGGATCCCCTGTCCCGGCTATGGGCTTCCCCCGGATCGGGAGTCCAAGTGGAACGATGATTGTATCATGGAGTCTTTTGAAAAGAACCAGTATGGGGAGTATTATTATATGCGTGTCCATGACCTGGATGAGGTGCTGGAGCGTGAAGAGCGGTCCCGGTCGGTCTCCATGGCCCGCACCGTCAATAAGGTGTATGCCATTGCCCGGGGGAACGCCTGGGAGTGGTTCTGTACCTTCACGTTCTCCCCCGAGGTGGTCGACCGTTATGACTATGCCGCTGTGTCCGGTCTGATGCACCGCTGGCTGGACTCCTGCCGG
>CAJUOF010000352.1 GCA_910587905.1 uncultured Lachnospiraceae bacterium | reverse complement strand
TCCAAAGCCTGCAGCGCCAACCGTTCCAGCAAGCCCAGAACCGCAGAAGTCACTCGGAAAAGAGTTCCTCCTGCCTTCTCTGGTCTTGCTTCCACGGCGCAGAGAACTTTTCCCGGAAATATTGCCAGAATATTCAATGAATTTTGAATTCCGCAATTACCTGTGTCGCAGACGGCGCCGCACCGCATCCGGTTCCCCGCCGTCTGTGACCACTATACCAAAAGAGGAAATGCCCTGCCATGCATCCGGCTTACAGTTTCCCCGGCAACCTTACAAAATTGAAAGCTCCGACGCTCCCGTCCGACATTTCGTATTTTGTTTTACGGGAGGGAGAACGCCGGTTTCTCCTCGGAAAGAAACCGGCGTCCTCCCTTCAAGGGGATGGAATGCGAAATGCCGCCCGGGATCGTCTACTCCGGGCGCACTCTCGCCTCGTCCATGCGGATGCTCACCTTCGTCCCCACTCCCGGCTCCGACTCGATGGTGATGACGTGGGACAGCTTTTTACAGATTTCCCGGCACAGGGAAAGCCCGATACCCGTGGCGCTCCCCACGATCCGGCCGTTCTCCCCGGTAAAGCCCCGCTCCCAGATCCTCGGCAGGTCCGCCGGGTCGATGCCGATGCCCGTGTCCTCGATGACCAGAGTCTTTCCGGGCTCCATGTAGATTCGGATTCCGCCCTCCCTGGTGTATTTGAGGGCATTGGAGAGAAGCTGTTCCACCACGAAGGACAGCCATTTTTCGTCGGTGAGCACCTCCGCATCCGTCTCCTCCAGGGAACAGGACAACTTTTTCCGGATAAAGAGCGGGGCAAATTTCCGCACCGCCTGCCGGAGAAGGGGCAGAAGCGGCAGCCTTCGGATCACAAAATCCGTCCCGTCGCCGGACAGCCGCAGATAAGAGAGCACCATGCCCACGTACTGCTCCACGCCGAAAAGCTCCGCAAGGAGCATCCGGTCCCTGGCCTCGTTCTCATCCAGGAGAAGCCTCATGGCCGCAATGGGCGTCTTCACCTGATGGACCCACATGGTATAGTAATCCATCTGCCCCTTTCGTTCCTCCCGCATCTCCTCCGTAAGCCGTCTCCGCTCCTCCCATTCCTGTCTCACAAGGGCCCGCCAGAGCTCCTCCTCCCCGCTTCCCGCCTCCGGGAGAAGCGAAAGCTCCGCCAGGGGCCGCTCCAGAAGCCACAAAAGCTCCCGTCTCCGTTTCCGGTAATAAAAAAAGTCCCCAAGGACCACGCACCCCAGGAAAACCACGCAGAGCAGAAACCCATATCCCACGGCCCGGAGAGAAAGACGCTCCAGCCAGAACACCAGCAGAAAGATCCCGGTACAGGAAAGGAGCAGAACGGCCCCCTTCCAGCGGTCCCTTACATAACGAACGAACACTGTCGATCACTCCCCTCACTTTAAATATATGAACAGGTAATTGCAAAACATGAAATTGCAGGAATATTCTGCCAATATGTCCGTCCAAAGCCTGCCGCGCCAAACGTTCCAGCAAGCCCAGAACCACGGAAGCCACTCGGGAAAGAATCCCTCCTGTCTTCCCTGGTCTTGCTTCCACGGCGCAGAGGGCTTTTCCCGGAAATATTGTCAGAATATTCGACAAGTTTTCGAGTTTCTCAATTACCTCCCCCCGCCCGGCCAGGAAAAAAGGCGGTCCTTTTTCGCAGGAAACCCTGCGGGAAGCCGCCCGTCGGCTGTTCCTAAGCAGACGGTAGGAAGATTTGGCCGATTTTGCTGTGACTAGCGCAGGCGATTTTCTCCGACCCGGTTTGATGGAGGGGAAATCGCCTGTAATAGGCGGCACAGCAAAATCAGCCAAATCGAACGTGTCTGCGTGGAACAACCGGCGGGCGGCTTCCCACCAAGATCCCCGAAAGCGAAAAAGAACCGCCTTTCTTCCGTCTCATTAATCACCCCTCGACCAGATACCCGATCCCCTTCTTGGTCACGATGAAATCAGGAAGCCCGGCGCCCGCCAGCTTCCTCCTGAGCCTGGTGACATTGACCGTCAACGTATTGTCGTCCACGTAGCAGTCCGTCTCCCACAGCCGGTCCATCAGAAGCTCCCGGCTCACCACCCGCCCCTTGTTCTCCATCAGCGTTTTCAAGATCCGGTACTCGTTCTTCGTCAGGTCCACCCGCTCCCCGCCCACGGTGAGGGCGGCCGCATCCAGGTCGAGGACCGCTCCCCCGTGCTCCAGAAGCTCCGTCTGGGGACCGAAGTCATAG
>CAJUOF010000351.1 GCA_910587905.1 uncultured Lachnospiraceae bacterium | reverse complement strand
CGGCGACCACCGAGATCTACACTCTTTCCCTACACGACGCTCTTCCGATCTTGCTCCACAACCTCATGCTCTTTCTGGGGCAGCTTCCAGCTATCCAGATACCTCCTCCAGTTAAAATCCGCCAACACATTCCCGATGTCAAAGATCAGCGTATGTATCATCGTTTCCTCCCGTATGATCCTCCGTTTACTGAATAGGGGGAGAGTTCCTCTCTCCCCCCCGATCCGTCTACTGTTCATTTTTACCTCAGATGAGAGGAGTCCGTCGAATGATCTCACTCCTGCCGGGACCATTGGACACCATGGTCACCGGCACACCCAGCTCTCTCTCAATCTCATCGATATAGTTCCTGCAATTTTCCGGAAGCTCCTCGTAATTCCGGATGCCGCGAATCTCACATTTCCATCCAGGAAGTTTTTTATAGACCGGCTTGCAATGCTCCAGCATGGAGGTCACAGGGAAATCTCTCGTAACCTTTCCATCAAACTCATAGCCCACGCAGATGGGAATCTCGTCCAGATATCCCAACACGTCAAGAACTGTCAAAGCCACCTCCGTTGCCCCCTGTACCCTGCATCCGTAGCGGCTGGCTACTGCGTCAAACCAGCCCACTCTTCTGGGCCGTCCCGTGGTGGCACCGTATTCTCCGCCGTCTCCGCCCCGGTCTCTGAGCTCCTGGGCCTCCTCGCCGAAGATTTCGCTGACAAAAGCTCCCGCTCCCACTGCACTGGAGTATGCCTTCACAACCGTGGTAATCGTTTTGATCTCATAGGGAGGAATCCCTGCCCCGATCGCACCGTAGGCCGCCAGGGTGGAGGAAGAGGTCACCATGGGATAGATGCCGTGGTCCGGATCCTTCAAAGAACCAAGCTGCCCCTCCAGCAGAATGTTCTTCCCTTCCTGCAATGCCTGATGAAGATAAGAAGAGACATCGCACACATAAGGCGCCACCATCTCCTTGTATTCCATCAGCGTCTCATAGATTTCCTCCGGCTTAAGGGCCGGCTGATGATACAGGTTGGTAAGCATCACATTTTTCAGGGTGCAGACATTCTCCACCTTCTCCCTGAGAGCTGTGGGACAGCCAAACAGCTCACTGACCTGAAATCCAATCTTCGCATATTTATCGGAATAGAAGGGGGCAATGCCGGACTTGGTGGACCCAAAGGATTTCCCCGCCAAGCGAGCCTCCTCGCAGGCATCCAGAAGCATATGGTAAGGCATCAGGATCTGCGCCCGATCAGATACGAGAATCTTCGGCGTGGGCACGCCCTTCTCTTCCAAATCCTTGATCTCCTTCAGCAGATAAGGAATGTTAAGCGCCACACCATTTCCGATAATACTGGTGGTATGGCCGTAAAACACGCCGGAGGGAAGCAGATGCAGCGCAAATTTTCCATAATTGTTGATAATGGTATGACCTGCGTTGCTGCCGCCCTGGAACCGGATAATAATATCGGATTTTTCAGCCAGCATATCTGTGATCTTACCTTTTCCCTCATCCCCCCAGTTGGCCCCTACAATTGCTCTTACCATCGTTTTCTCCTCCTAAATTATACGTTTATTTCCGCCGTAACACCGAGAAGCTCTTGATTCTCCTCGAGAATCGGCCGAATAACCTCTGTAAGGAACTCCTCCACCTGTTCCGGCGCCCGCCCCACATACCTGGCCGGCTCCATGGTCTTCCTGAGCTCCTCAAGACTCATGTTAAAAGCAGGATCGGCAGCAATCAACTCCAGCAGGTTGTTATCCAGACCGTTCTCCTTCACATTCCGCCCTGCCTCCATGGACAGCGTGCGGATCCGCTCGTGGAGCTCCTGCCTGTCACCGCCCGCTTTCACCGCATCCATCATGATATTCTCTGTTGCCATGAAAGGCAGCTCCGACATGAGTCTTTTTTCAATGACTTTGGGATACACCACCAGGCCGTCCACCACATTGAGATACAGGTCCAAAATTCCATCCACGGCCAGGAACCCCTCAGGGATGCTGAGACGCTTGTTTGCCGAATCATCCAGAGTTCTCTCGAACCACTGGGTCGAGGCCACCAGCATCGGATTCATGGCATCTGCCATCACATAATCCGCCAGGGATGCCATCCGCTCGCTGCGCATGGGATTCCGTTTGTAGGCCATGGCAGAAGAACCGATCTGGCTCTTCTCAAAGGGCTCCTCTACCTCTTTCAAATGCTGTAGCAGCCGGATGTCATTGGAAAACTTATGGGCGCTCTGGGCGATCCCTGCCAAAACATTCAGTACCCGGCTGTCCACCTTTCTGGAATAGGTCTGGCCGGATACCGCGTAACAGCCGTCATAGCCCATCTTCTCAGCGATCTTTCGATCCACCGCTTTGACCTTTTCATGATCCCCATCAAACAGCTCCAGGAAGCTGGCCTGAGTCCCGGTGGTCCCCTTAGAGCCCAAAAGCTTCATGGTGCCGAGCACATAATCCACATCCTCCAAATCCAGAGTCAGATCCTGCAGCCACAGAGCCGCCCGCTTTCCCACGGTCGTCGGCTGGGCCGGCTGGAAATGGGTGAATGCCAGGGTGGGCTGGGCCTTGTATTTGTCCGCAAAGGCGGCCAATTCGCCGATCACATTGACCAGCTTCTTTCGCACCAGGCGCAGCGCCTCCGTCATGAGAATGATGTCCGTATTGTCCCCCACATAACAGGAAGTGGCCCCCAGATGGATGATCCCCTTCGCGTTCGGGCACTGGACCCCGTAGGCGTATACATGGGACATGACGTCGTGGCGCACCTCTTTCTCCCTCTGCTTCGCCACCTCATAATTGATCTCGTCCTGATGAGCCTTAAGCTCCTCGATCTGCTCCCTTG
>CAJUOF010000350.1 GCA_910587905.1 uncultured Lachnospiraceae bacterium | reverse complement strand
TGGTATGGGTTCTTTTTTGTCCATAAGATATTCGATCCATTGTGTCAGGGCCGCCTGTGCCATGTACATGGCATTTCCCAATGAGTTTCCCTCGCTGATGCAACCGGGCAGATCGGGATAGGTGATTGTAAAAGAACCGTCTTCGTTTGTGTGAAAAACGGCCGGATATACAAATTCTGTCATAAATCGGAACCTCCTTTTTTGTGGTTTGGAGCAAATGTTTCGCTCAAGCCTGCCGCCTTGAGAATTGCTTTGGCAGTGTTTTCATTGATTTCCCGGTGTCTTGGAACTTGCACCGGACGTCCGCCTTCTTTTTCATAGATGGTGTGTCCGCCGTCATTTCGCTTGACTTTGTATCCGGCGACTTTTAGTTTTTTTATTAAGTCTCGCTGTTTCATTTAGTTTCTCCTTTATTATATTACGTAAATTACGTAAAGTAAACAAAAACTTATGGGAAGATAAAAGATTTTTCATTAATTTGAGTCGAAAATGTAAGGACAGGGAAGATTACGGAGATGATTAGGAATCTAAGGAAACGCTGATTAAATCATCGTTTCCCTAATGTGGAAATGAATTTGAACTGCGTTAAAAAATTCTGTCTGCACGGCCGATCTGCAGCCGTGCAGACAGAATGAATGGAGACGGATAGAACCTCAATTGTCCTCGGCATCGGAGGCGGAGAGGCTGTAGCTCTTCTGGCGTTTCCTGGCCATCTCGTCGCTCTCCAGATATTCGTCGTAGGTGGTGATCTTGTCGATCAGGCCGCCGGGGGTCAGCTCCATGATCCGGTTGGCCGTGGTCTGGACGAACTGGTGGTCATGGCAGGAGAAGAGCACCACGCCGGGATACTTGATCAGGGCGTTGTTGAGGGCGGTGATGGACTCCATGTCCAGGTGGTTGGTGGGTTCGTCTAAGATCAGGGTGTTGGTGGCCTGGATCATCATCTTGGAGAGCTGGCAGCGGACCTTCTCGCCTCCGGAGAGGACCTTCACCTTCTTTACGCCGTCGTCGCCGGCGAAGAGCATCCGCCCCAGGAAGCCCCGGACGTAGGTCACGTCCTTCACCGGGGAGAACTGGGTCAGCCAGTCCACGATGGTCAGGTCGTTGTCAAATTCATGGGTGTTGTCCTTGGCAAAGTAGGCCTGGGAGGTGGTGACGCCCCACTTGTAGGTGCCCTCATCGGGCTCCATCTCTCCGGCTAAAATCTGGAAGAGGGTGGTCTTGGCGAGCTCGTCGGAGCCCACGAAGGCCACCTTGTCGCTTCTGCCCAGGATGAAGGAGAGATTGTCCAGTACCTTTACGCCGTCCACGGTCTTGGACAGGTTCTCCACCACCAGGACTTCGTTCCCGATCTCCCGCTCGGGACGGAAATCAATGTAGGGGTATTTGCGGCTGGAGGGCTTGATCTCGTCCAGCTGGATCTTTTCCAGGGCACGCTTCCTGGAGGTGGCCTGCTTGGACTTGGAGGCGTTGGCGGAGAACCGCTGGATGAATTCCTGCAGCTCCTTGATCTTCTCCTCCTTATTCTTGTTGGCCTCCTTCATCTGCTTGATCATCAATTGGCTGGATTCGTACCAGAAATCGTAGTTTCCGGCGTACAGCTGGATCTTCGCATAGTCGATGTCCGCAATGTGGGTGCAGACTTTGTTGAGGAAGTACCGGTCGTGGGAGACCACGATCACCGTGTTGTCGAAGTTGATCAAAAATTCTTCCAGCCAGGCGATGGCGTCCAGGTCCAGATGGTTGGTGGGCTCGTCGAGGAGCAGGATGTCGGGGTTTCCGAAGAGGGCCTGTGCTAAGAGTACCTTCACCTTGTCATTGCCCACCAGATCCTTCATGAGGGAGTAGTGGAGCGACGGGTCGATCCCCAGGCCGTTTAGGAGGGTGGCGGCGTCGGACTCCGCCTCCCAGCCGTTCATATTCGCAAACTCCGCCTCCAGGTCTGCCGCCCGGATGCCGTCCTCGTCGGAGAAATCCGGCTTGGCGTAGATGGCGTCCTTCTCCTTCATGATCTCCACCAGGCGGGGATTCCCCATCATGACCGTGTCGAGGACCACGCAGTCGTCGTACTTAAAGTGATCCTGCTGCAAAAAGGAAAGCCTCTGTCCGGGGGTAATGGCAATGTCCCCCTTGGTGGATTCCAACTGGCCCGAGAGGATCTTGAGAAACGTAGATTTTCCTGCGCCGTTGGCCCCGATTAAGCCATAGCAGTTCCCTTCTGTAAATTTGATATTCACATCCTCGAAAAGCGCCTTTTTTCCTATGCGGAGTGTGACGTTGTTTGCACTGATCATAAAAAAATCCTTTCTTTTATATGCTTGAGTTTCCGTATTTTGTATTAACGTGGGCAATACGGAAGAAAAGCGGTTCTTTTCACGCCAGAACACGCTTCCGCTCATGAAAGCTCGTAGCGGATACTAAGTGTTTTCCTGCGCTATCACTTGGAAAACACTAAGTACCGACGGCTTTCATACGGTTCTGGCTTAGAAAAAACCGATTTTCTTCCTGACTTTCCAAGCAAAATGCAAAATACGGAAACTCAAGTATTATATGGTCCGCTGACCGTATCTCGCAACTATAGTAAACGGCAAAAATATTTGCCGTTTACTATAGACCCTCCGGGGGGAAGCGCACGATTTTTGTAAGGTAGATTCTGCGCTTATGCGCAGCAAAAATCGGCGCAGCAGACGCCATAAAGAAAAAATTTATGTCGTCTGCTATAGTCTTATTTTACAGGAAAATGAGGATTTTGCAAGCGGAATTTCAAAGGTTTTCGCGGAGGGGACGATTTTGGCATTGCCTGGGGCGGTTTTGCTGTGGTATGATAAACGGAAGAATGGAACATTTTTGCAGGATGGAGGCGGGAAGTTTATGGGACATTACCTGAACCATTCCTGTCTGATCGAGGAATGGCGGATTTCCGGTTAATTTGCGTTTTTTCTTGAACGCATTCCCGGTATCGTTTATAATAAAGTCTGGAGGAAAAAATATGGTAAAAAAATTAATTTCCTGGAATGTCAACGGCCTCAGGGCCTGTGTGACCAAGGGATTTGAGACGTATTTTATGGAGGCGGACGCAGACGTGTTCTGCCTGCAGGAGACGAAGCTCCAGGAGGGGCAGATCGACCTTTCTCCGGAGGGGTATCATCAGTACTGGAATTATGCGCAGAAGAAGGGGTATTCGGGGACGGCGGTTTTTACAAAGGAAGAGCCGCTCAGCGTTTTTTATGGGATCGGAAAGGAAGAGCACGACCGGGAGGGGCGGGTCATCACCCTGGAATATCCGGGTCATTACCTGGTGACCTGCTACACGCCCAATTCCCAGAATGAGCTGGCGAGGCTTCCCTACCGGATGGAGTGGGAGGACGCCTTTCTGGGTTATTTAAAAGGGCTGGAGGGGAAAAAGCCGGTGATCTTCTGCGGGGACTTAAACGTGGCCCATAAGGAGATCGACTTAAAGAATCCCAAGACCAACCGGAAGAACGCCGGTTTTACCGACGAGGAGCGGGGGAAGTTCACGGCGCTCCTTGCGGCGGGCTTTATCGACACTTTCCGCTATTTTTATCCGGATCAGGAGGGGATCTATTCCTGGTGGTCCTACCGGTTTCGGGCCAGGGAGAAAAACGCCGGGTGGCGGATCGATTACTTCTGCGTGTCGGAGGCGCTTAAGGACAGGCTTTTAGGTGCGGCCATCCACACGGAAGTTACCGGCTCCGACCATTGCCCCGTGGAGCTTTTGATCGACATATGAGTGAATTGCAGCAGGAGAGACAGCAGGATGAACGCTTCGGCGTGACGACAAGGAGGAAAATGTGGGGAAGATAAAAGCAGAGGCCTCGGGGGCGGGACCGTTTCCGCTGGGCACAAGGGTGGAAAAGGGACGTGTATACGTGTCGTTCGTATCAGAGCTTGAGGGGACGGCCAGACTTCATCTGTACCGGAAGGGCAGGGAGCGGGAGACGGGGGTCTTTGTGTTCCCGGAGGAATGCAGGCTGGGGAACATCCGCTACATGGCGCTTTCCGGCTTTGATCCGTCGGCCTTTGAGTACAGCCTTTCCGTGGAGGGCAGCCCTGTCCCGGACGTGTGTGCGGCGGTGGTGACGGGACGGGAAAAATGGGGAGAGGCGGAGGGACGGGTCCGTTATGGGTTTCTGAAGGACGGATTCGACTGGGGAGGGGACCGGGCGCCCGGCCATTCCTTTGAGGATACGGTGATTTACCGGCTCCATGTGCGGGGCTTTACCAGGCATGCCTCTTCCGGCGTGAAGAACAAGGGAACCTTTGCCGGAATCGTGGAAAAGATTCCTTATCTGAAGGGCCTTGGGATCACCATGGCGGAGCTTGTGCTGCCGGACGAGTTTTCGGAGGTGATTGGCGGCGGGAAGCTCAATTTCTGGGGGTACGGCCCGGCTTACTGCTTCGCCCCGAAGGCGTCCTACTGCGTGAAGGGAGGGCGGGAGACGCCGCCGGACGTCCAGTTCAAGGAGCTTGTGAAGATTTTCCATGAAAATGGCCTGGAGCTTGCCGTGGAGCTTCATTTTGGGCCGGAGATGGGAACGGCCCTCCAGCTTGCCTGTCTGCGCCACTGGGCGGGGGAGTACCGGGTGGACGGGATCCACGTTTCCGGAAATTTTGACAGCCGGGCTGCGGCGGCTGATCCGGCCCTTGCGGGGGTGAAGCTTTTTTCCGGGGCTTTTTGCGGGGAAGCGGCGGGGAAAAACCGCCATCTGGCCTGTTACCAGGAGGATTTTCAGACGGACATGCGCCGGCTGTTAAAGGGGGACGAGGACATGCTCCAGTCGGCCGCATACCAGATGCGGGAGAACGGCGGGGCCGTCGGCAAGGTCAATTTCATGGCGAACACCAACGGGTTCACCATGGCCGACATGGTCTCCTATGACCGGAAGCACAACGAGGCCAACGGGGAGAACGGGCGGGACGGTTCCGATTACAACCACAGCTGGAACTGCGGCGTGGAGGGTCCCGTGCGGAAGAAGCGGATTTTGGAGCTCCGCAAAAAACAGCTCCGCAACGCCTGGGTGTTCCTCGCCATGGCCCAGGGGATGCCCCTCATCCTGGCCGGGGACGAGCGGGGCAATTCCCAGGACGGGAACAACAATGCCTACTGCCAGGACAATCCCACCGGCTGGGTGAACTGGAGGGGCGGGAAATTCGGGGAGGATATTTTCCGGTTCGCCGGCTATATGCTCTGGTTCCGGAAAGCCCATCCCATGCTCCACAAGGAGGGCGGACTTATGGGAATGGATTACCTGGGGGTGGGCTTTCCGGACTTTTCCGTCCACGGCGAGTCCCCCTGGTATCCTCAGTACGAGGCCTACCGGAGGCAGCTTGGGTTCTATTACAGCGGGAAGTTTGCGGAGGATGCGGACATTTACCTGATGTTCAACATGCACTGGGAGCCCCATGTGTTCTCCCTTCCCCACACGGACGGCCTTTGGCGGCTGGCGGTGGACACTTCGGCGGAGGAGCAGAACGGGATCTTTGAGGGGCCGGAAGCCCTGGAGGATCAGGACACCTTCGAGCTGAACGCCAGGAGCGTCGTGGTGCTGGTCTCCGACGGGGTGAAAAAGGAAGAGACCGTGCCAAAGGAGGGTGCCTGCGGGAGGACAGAAGCCGCCCGGGCGGAAAGCGTCTGCGGGAAGGCGGGCCAGAACAGGCAGAAAGCTCCAAAATGAGCGCAGGAAAAGAAGCGGAAATAGGGAAGGCGGAGAAGTGTTGGGAAAAGAGGAAACAGTCGGTATGGAAGGGAAAAAGATTTTGAACGGCAGGACTCTGAAATGGATCGCCGTCGTCACCATGTTCATCGACCATCTGGGGATCGTGCTCTCTCCCGGAGTTTCCACGGAGGTCTGGCGGACCATGCGCATCGTCGGGCGGATTGCCTTCCCCATCTTCTGTTTCCTTCTGGTGGAGGGCTTTTATCACACGAGGGACGTAAAGAAATACCTGCTCCGGCTGGGAGTCTTCGCCCTGGTCTCCGAGCTTCCCTTTGACCTGGTGGTGTTCCGGCGTCTCTGGCACCCGGACTATCAGAACGTGTTTTTTACCCTGTTCATCGGCCTTTTACTCCTGTACCTGTACAACCGCTTCCTGGCGAATACCCAGCCCGTCTATGCCATCATGACCGTGGTCTCTGCGCTGTGCCTGGCCTATCTCATCCACTGTGACTACGGGGCGGAGGGCGTGCTGATGATTTTTCTGTTCTATTATTTCCGGTTCCGCCCCCTGGCCATGTGCGTCAGCGTGGGCCTGGTCATGGTCTTCATGGGAGGACTGGAGGTTTACGCCCTGGCCGCCCTGCCCTTTCTCCTTCTCTATAACGGGGAGAAGGGCGGCAGGGAACCGAAGACGGCGGCCGGTGCCCTGGTGCGGAAATATTTCTTCTATTTCTTTTACCCGGTCCACCTGACCCTTTTGGCCCTCCTGGACCGCATCCTGTTCCTATAGTATCCGGTTCCTGTAACGGGCGGGCCGAGGCGGCGAAGCCGCCGTCCTGCCTTGCCCCGAAAACCAGGAGGAAGCCTGATTTTTTCCTGTAGGGGACATAAAACGACGCCGGTCCTTAGGAAGTTCCAAGCGTGAGCGCCGGAAGTTCCTTAGTACCGCTGCGTCATTTTCTAAGGAAACGTTGATTAAATCACCGTTTCCTTGGCGCCTCTGGCAGAGGCACACGGATTTGCAAAGGAATATGCCGCTTCGCAGCGCAAATCCGGCGCGGGAAACGCTTTGATCAGCGTTTCCCTAATTGGGAGCGGTCCCCGGAAGGAAAAAGATCAGGCTTCCTCCGTCTGCACTATACATTTTGCTCGAATTTCCCGTCCAGAAACGCATTCAGGATATTTTGCGGTGCGTCGTAAAATACGCTGCTGTTGTAGTCGTCGATCTTGTCGCTGATGAAGGAGTGGTAGGCTTCGAACAGGGCGTCGACCACGGGGATCTCCTTTGTCTTGGCAATTCCCAGGATCAGGCGTTTGTAAACTTTTCCAATGTCCCAATGACTGGGAACGGCGTAGCGGGCGGCGGACACGTTGTCAAAGGTTCCTTCCCGGATCCCTGCCTTCTCGATGAAGTCTTCACAGACCGTATCCAGGTTGTCGCTGTGATATACGTCGGCCAGATCGTATATTTTTTCGATGGAGGCCCTGCCCAGTGCGTCGACCACGTCGGCCCGCCGGTTTCTGGTCTTTCTGGAGATATACTCGATCAGACTGCAGGTAAAGAAAAGGTCATTGTCTTTTTTACTTTCCCTTCCGATCACGGTTTCACCTCCTCCCAGGATACGAATTCCAGGCAGCGCAGGGCTTTCTCGCTGCAAAAGCTGATCTGGTGGGTAGGGTATTTGAATTATTCCGGATAAATCAGCCGGTCCTCCCCGATCCCATCCAGCACTTCTCTCAGATAGCGGTCTGCCAGGTAATTGGCCATGGGCAGGTTCATGTCCATGTAGTTGCCGCAGTCCCTGGCCCTGGCGCCGGGCACCTCCTCACTGAAATCCCGGATGAAGGTGAACATTTCCCTCATGAGGGGCACGATATCCCTGGACTCGTAGTCCCCGGCCAGAAGAAGGTAGCAGCCGGTCCGACAGCCCATGGGGCCGAAGTAGATGGTCTTGGCCCCGTAAACGGGGTGGTTGCGGAGGAAGGTGGCCCCCAGGTGCTCGATGGTGTGGAGTTCCGCTGTGTTCATGACCGGCTCGTAGTTGGGGCGGGTCATGCGGATGTCGAAGGTGGTGATGACGTTGTCCCCCACGTGGTCCTTGCGGGAGACGTAGAGGCCGGGAAGCAGGGTTAAATGGTTGACGGTGAAGCTGGCGATTTTTTCCATGATGATTGTCCTTTCTTGTATCGATAACTATGGATCACAAACTCTTTTTCTCTGATTTTACACATAGTTCTCGCTCTTCGCAAGTGTTTTTTGCTTGTATTTGCCGCCCGAAGCTACCTGGAATGGTCTTACCGGGAGGGGCGTTTGCTGGACTGAGCCGCAAGGCCGGCGGGAAAAATGGGAAATCGGGCCCTGTGGAGGGACTGTGCGGAGGAAAATCTAAAAAATATATAAAAAAATTATTGAAAAAGTATAAATGGTTTGATATTATAATAAAGTCAAATCGGAAAAATTTAGGAGTGTAAAGCGTTGAAGTTTTATCCGTTGAAAGAATCAGAGGAAAATCAGGAGAGTCTGGCGGCGGAATACGGAGAGGCCAGGGAGATCGGCGTGGTGCGGCTGGGTGAGGCGCACCTGTATTTCAAGAAGGGCCGGAAGGTTTATTATATTTCCTATTCCGGCATCCGCAGGGCGTTCCGCCGGGTGATGCTGGTGCCTGCAAAGCTCTGCTGCGGGAAGGGGGATCTCCAGGTGGAGCACCTCGTGATCTGCTCGGAGACGGAGGAGCTGGCCCAGATCGGGCTTCCGGGGACCAGGGCGGCCAAGGGGCTGATGGAGGAGCTGAAAAAGCGGATCCCGGATGCGGATTTTACGGCGAAGCCTGCGAAGGAGAGGGAGTGATCCACGGACATGACGGAACAAGAAAGGACTGGGAAGCTTGAGAAGCTGCTCCGCTCCTTTGAGCGGTACTATGACGTCCGCCGGGAGCAGGTGACGGAGCCTTTTGCGGCGGAGGCGGAGTTTTCCCTCCACGACGAGCAGTATTTTCTGGTGAAGAGTGCCAGGCTTGCGGAGGCCGATTCCAAAGAGTATGTCTATTTTGCCACAGCGGACCGGCTGGATGCGGCCGGGTTTTCCGTTTTTGATACGGCGGCCTGGGAGAAGGGCCTTGCCCGGGTAAAGCCCCACGCCAACCATCGGAACACGGACATCGTCCTGGTGATCCTGGCGGACCACATTGAGGAAGCCGTATTCTCCGTGATTCCGAAAACCAAGCATTATAAAAGCTACCGTCTCGGGTTTCAGGGATGGAGCCATTACCGTCTGATTGCCGTCGAGCTTTCTTCCGGGCGAGTGGCCGCAAACCGCCAGGGCCAAAGCCTTAGAAAGCTTGTTAGCAATATATTCTAAAAAAGAAGGAGAATGAAACATGACAGCATTACTTATCATCGTAGTTGCAATTGTTCTGCTGGTCATCGGCTATGTTTTCTATGGCTCCTGGCTGGCGAAGCAGTGGGGCATTGACCCGAAGAGAAAGACGCCCGCACTGGAAATGGAAGACGGCGTGGACTATGTGGCGGCGCCCCCGGCAGTTTTGATGGGACACCATTTTTCCTCCATCGCCGGAGCAGGCCCCATCAACGGCCCGATCCAGGCGTCTGTGTTCGGCTGGGTTCCCGTATTCCTCTGGTGTATCATCGGCGGTATCTTTTTCGGCGGCCTGCAGGACTTCGGTTCCCTGTTTGCCTCCATTCGCCACGAGGGTAAATCCGTGGGCGAGATCATCAAGGATTCCATGGGCAAGAGGGCGCAGAAGCTGTTCATCATCTTTGCGCTGCTGGTTCTGATCCTGGTCATCGCATCTTTTGTAAATGTTGTGGCGGGCACGTTCTTTACGGCGGCGGATGCGGACGTGACCCTTGGCTTTACCACCAATCCCACCGGTAATCAGACCACGGCCATGATCTCCGTGCTGTTTATCCTGCTGGCGATTGTTTACGGCATCCTGACCAACCGTTTCGGCGTGAAGACGGTTCCGGCGACCATCATCGGCCTGGTCGGCATCGTGGCCATCGTGGCCCTTGGCCTGAACGTGGGCCTTGCCATGGGCCGCATCGGCTGGATCGTGTTCATCGGCGTTTATATCACGGTCGCTTCCCTGATTCCCGTGTGGATCATGCTGCAGCCCCGTGACTATCTGTCCAGCTTCCTGCTGTACGCCATGATGGCGCTGGCCGTGGTCGGGATCCTGATCTCCGCCTTCACGGGAAGCACCACCTTCACCATCCCGGCCTTCACAGGCTGGAGCACCAAGATCGGAACTCTGTTCCCGGCCCTGTTCATCACCGTGGCCTGCGGCGCCTGTTCCGGTTTCCACAGCCTGATCTCCACCGGCACTTCTTCCAAGCAGCTTGACAACGAGAAGAATGCCAAGGCCATCGGCTATGGTTCCATGTTGATCGAGTCTGCGCTGGGCATCGTGGCCCTGATCGCCGTCGGCATGGTGTTTGACAAATATCTGGAAGGCGGTTTCGGCTCTCCCTCCGCAGCGTTTGCAGGCGGCATCGCCCTCATGTTCAGCGGGGAGACCACTCATGTGTACGGCACCATCTATGCGCTTTTAACTCTGGCGGTTTCCGTGTTTGCGCTGACCTCCTTAGATACCGGCACCCGTCTCTCCCGGTTCATGTTCTCTGAGCTGTTTTTAAAGGACGGGGAGAGTACATACAAGGATGCGACCGGTATCCGCAAAGTGCTGGCCCATCCCCTGGTGGGCACGGCTATGATGGTCATCATCGGCTGCGTCCTGGGCGGACTTAGCCTCAGCCAGATCTGGGGACTCTTCGGTGCGGCCAACCAGCTCCTTGCAGGTATCGCCCTGATGGCGGTGGCGGCATGGCTGGGCAATGTGGGTAAGAATAACAAGATGTTCTACATTCCCATGGTGTTCATGCTGGCGGCTACCCTGACCAGCCTGGTCCTCACCGTGAAGACCAAGATCGGTATGATCGGCGGCGGCACGGCGGCCTGGGGCGACTGGTTCCAGCTTCTCTTTGCAGCGGCCATGGCGATCCTGGCCATCGTCCTGGTGGTGGAGGGCATCCAGACCTTCCGGGCCCAGGCGGCGAAGAAGAAGGCAAACTAAAAATCTGAGATTTTGAATGCAATGGTACAGGGCGGCTCCGGGAGTTCGGAGCCGCCCTGCCTGCGTGCGGAGAGATCGGAAACAACCGTTTACATGGTGTCCACGAATAAGATCCCGTCAAGTCCGGCCAGGGTTTCCAGATAGCTCTCCTTGGACAGGTGCTTCGGGAGATGGGCGGTGATGCGGACGGTGAAGGACTGGCCGCTGGTCCCGGGCCTGGTGATGTCGTACATGTCGATCTCGCAGCCGTCCACCTTCAATTTGTGGAGCAGCACGGCGACAGTCCCGCTCTCTCGGACCTCCGTATAGAGGCGGATGTAGCGGGAGTGTCGGTAGACGGAGCGCTCGATGTGGGGCAGCACGTGGAGTCCGGCCAGGAGAATCAGGGTCAGAACCACGGCGCCGTCCACGAAGCCGATGCCCACGGCCAGCCCGATGCAGGCGCAGATCCAGATGCTGGCGGCGGAGGTCAGGCCCTTGATCTGGTGGCCAGAGATGATGATGGAGCCGGCGCCCAGGAAACCCACGCCGCTGATCACCTGGGCCGGCAGCCTGGCCATGTCCGCCTTTCCCGGAAAGACCAGCTCGATGTACTGAGCGGTCATCATCACCAGGGTAGCCCCCAGGCAGACGGCGGCGTCGGTCCTGGCTCCGCCGCCCCGCTTTTTGGCGCCCCGGTCGATGCCGATGAGCGATCCCAGTATGAGGGAAACCACGATCCGGAGGATCAGGTTTCCCGGTGTCCATTCTGTCAGGCCTGTGAAAAACATGGCGTGTCCCCCCTTTTTTCTTCATCATATCACAAGGGGGCTTTCTCAGGCAATCGGAAAATTGGCGGCGATCATCAGCCAGTTCCTCAATCTGGTGCTGAACGTGGCTTATCTGTTCCGCTTCAAGAACATCAAATAATTGCGGGGTGAAGAAGTTCGACCGGGTAAAGAAGACCTTTCGGCTGACACTGATGTCTGCCACCATTGTCAGGGCGGCGGCGTGGGTGGTGTACATGGCCTTTCCCCTGCCGCTTATCCTTTGAACGGGGATCCTCCTATCAGGGGCGTTGTGCGGGCTGACGGCGGGATCGTCGGCCTGCTGTCTCTGGAGCAGTTGTTTTCGTGTGAGAGAAATTCATGAATCAACAGCATACAACCAAAAGCTCCGGGAAATGGTTATAATGAAATCTAAGTTAGCCATTACTAATCTTGTGGCCGCTAAAATAAAAAGCAAAAGTTAGCACATACTAATCATGATGGAAAGAGAGGGAATCCTAATGGTTAAAATAACGGTGAGAGTGGAAGGCATGGCCTGCGGCATGTGCGAGGCTCATATCAATGAAGCGGTGAGGAATGCCTTTCCGGTAAAATATGAGAGGAAAGGGCTCTTCGGCAGGAGGTGATGCCATGCAGAGGGAAGTATTTCAGGGCATCCTGCTCCCGTTCCTGGGAACGATGTTGGGCTCGGCCTGTGTGCTGTTCATGAAAAACAAGCTGAACTGGGTGGTACAGAGGGCGCTGACGGGCTTTGCGGCGGGCGTCATGGTGGCGGCTTCCATCTGGAGCCTGCTGATCCCCACCATGGAGCAGTCGGAGTCTATGGGGAAGCTGTCGTTCCTCCCCGCCGTCGCCGGTTTCTGGCTCGGTATCTTGTTCCTTCTGCTGCTGGACCGGG
>CAJUOF010000349.1 GCA_910587905.1 uncultured Lachnospiraceae bacterium | reverse complement strand
TCCAGGTTCCAGCTCCACGAAAGCGCCAAAATCTGTCATCCTGGCGACACGCCCGGATACGATGTTGCCCACCGCATAATTATCAGACGCCATCACCCAAGGGTTCTCGTCGGGGAACTTTAAGCTCAATGCGATCTTGTCACCGTTGATATCTTTGATAAATGCACGGATCTCCTCACCGACCTTGAAGACCTTCTTCGGGTTCTCCACACGGCCCCAGGACATCTCGGAAATGTGGAGCAGGCCGTCTGCACCACCCAAATCAATGAACGCGCCGAAATCTGTGATATTTTTCACGACACCCTCTACCACCTGGCCAATCTCGATGCGCTCAAACAGCGCCTTCTGCAGTTCCGCCTTCCTAGCCAGCAAAAGCTGCTTGCGGTTTCCGATGACACGTCTCTTTCTGGGATTGAATTCCGTAATGACAAACTCAATCTCCTGATCTGCATATTTCTCCAGATTCTTCTCATAGGAATCGGAGACAAGGCTTGCAGGGATGAACACTCTGGCGCCTTCCACGTTGACGCTCAAGCCACCGTCCAAAACCTGAACCACCTTGGCTGTCAGGACCTCCTCGCTATTGAACGCCTCCTCCAGACGCTTGTTGCCGCGGTCAACCGCCAGCCTCTTATAAGACAGGAGAACCTGTCCCTCACCGTCGTTGACCTTAAGTACCTTTGCCTCCATCTCATCGCCCACCTGGACGACGTTCATCAGATTCACAGAAGAGTCATTGGTGTATTCATTCTTGCTGATAATGCCGTCTGACTTGTAACCTATATTTAAGATGATTTCATCTTCTTTCACACCGATGACCGTACCAGTGACTACCTCTCCTGTTCTAATAGTTTTTAATGATTCCTCCAGCAACTGCTCAAAACTTAATTCTGACATTCGTGTGAACCTCCTCAATGATATGATTCGGGGTGGATGCCCCCGCTGTAATACCTACACTTCGTTTTCCCTCCAGCCACTTAGGATTCAAGTCTCTGACGGTCTGAATATAATAGGTACTGTTGCACTCTTTTCTGCAGATTTCATATAGCTTCTGAGTATTGGAACTATGCTTTCCGCCGATTACCAACATCACATCAACTTTGGAGGCCAGCTGCCTTGCTTCAGCCTGTCGTTCATGGGTAGCACTGCAGATAGTATTGACAACAATACTATCATAACTCTTTTTTGATATTATTTCAACAAGAAGTTGAAATTTATTGTAATTAAATGTCGTCTGTGACACAATACACACCTTTGTGCCTGCTAACAGGGTCAATTTTGACGCTTCCTCCGGCGTCTCCACCACGTATGCCTTCTCCCGGCACCAGCCCTGGATCCCTTTTACTTCCGGATGCTCAGCATTTCCGATAATGATGATGGTTCGTCCCTTTTCCGATTCCTCCCGAACCGTCCTGTGGATCTTCTTCACAAAAGGGCAGGTGGCATCCACCAGATGAAAGCCTCTTTCCGTAAGCCGTTCACACACCTTTTGGCCAACACCGTGGGAGCGGAGGACGACGGTTCCCCCGGACGCATCCCCAAGCTCCTCCTCACTGAGTACTTCGACTCCCCGCCTGGAAAGATCCTGCACCACCTCTTCGTTATGGATGATGGGACCGCAGGTGTAGATGGGACGGACCACCTCTTTTTTTTCGATCTGCTCATAGACGGTATCCACCGCCCGCTTCACCCCAAAGCAAAAGCCTGCAGTTTTTGCCACAATCACTTTCATTTTATACCGTATTCCTTCTTCATGAGTTCTTCTAAGACGCCATCCAGTCTTCGGTCCGGCACCCGCTTCTCCATCAAGGTCTCCATCAGCGCATCGATGATGGCGTCTACCACCTCCCGGACGGACATCTCGGAGGAATCCAGATAGAGGGCATCCTCCGCCTTCTTCAGGGGGGAATGCTCCCGGTGCATGTCCTGGTAATCCCGCTTTTCGATATCCCTGGCGATCTCTTCCATCCCGCATGGACTCCCTTTTTCCTTAAGCTCCAAATATCTTCTCCTCGCTCTCGCCTCCACACTGGCCGTCAGGTAAATCTTAAGCTCCGCATCCGGAAGCACCACCGTTCCAATGTCCCGTCCATCCATGACGACACTTTTTGAGGCCGCCAGCTTCTGTTGAAGTTCCACCAGTTTTTCCCGCACCGGAATATAGCCGGAGGTCGCGGAAGCCATATTCCCCGCCTCCTCTGTCCGGAGATATGCAGTCACATTCTCACCGTTTAAGAGTACCTGCTGAGCTCCATCCTCATAGACAATGGAAATGTCCGCTTCCCTACAAGCCCCACAGATGGCTTTCTCATCCTCCGGAGAAATCCCCTTCCGTTGAAAATACAGACCCATGGCCCGGTACATGGCCCCGGTATCCACATAGATAATATGCAGCTTCTCTGCTACCTGTTTCGCAATGGTACTTTTCCCGGCTCCGGCCGGCCCGTCAATGGCTATGCTGACACTCATCGTTTCTCCCTCTCTTTTCCTCTTCCTGCCGCTTTTCCTGCAGCGTATCCGGTGGACCAGGCAATCTGGAGATTGTAGCCCCCGGTCATCCCGTCCACATCCAGCACTTCCCCGGCAAAATAAAGGCCCTGTATCCGTTTCGATTCCATGGTGGCAGGCTCCACCTCCTTCACGGAGACTCCACCCTGGGTAATGATCGCTTCGTTGTAATCCCGCAGTCCGGAAAGGGTCAGAGTAAATGCCTTTGTCAGAGAGATCAGCCGTTCTCTCTCCTCCCTGGAAATCTCGTTCACTCTCTTCTCCGGCGAAATTTCACTTCGCTCCACCATAATCGGAACGAGCTTCGAAGGATACAACTGACTCAGCGCATTCCGAAATTGTCTGTTTTTTCCATGTTCAAAATCCCTGAGAATCCGGTGATCAAGCTGCTCCCTTGTAAGCGCTGGCTTCAAATCAATGGAAAGCGTCAAGGGTTTCGTCCGAATCTTTTTGGCTGTCAGGCTGCTTCCGCTTAAAATAGCCGGACCGCTGACTCCAAAATGAGTGAACAACATTTCCCCGAATTCCTCACAGAGCTTCTTTTTCCCATCCAAGATCGTCACATTGACATGCTTCAAAGAAAGACCCTGGAGAGCCTTACAGCATGGATCCGGCGATTCAAAGGGTACTAAAGCCGGAGAACACTCCGT
>CAJUOF010000348.1 GCA_910587905.1 uncultured Lachnospiraceae bacterium | reverse complement strand
GCAATTCGCCCAACCTCCCTGGACTTGATCTGCACCTGCGCCACATCGCCGATTCCCAGATGAGGGTCAATCTCCCTGGCTCCCTCAAGAGAAATCTGAAGAAGCGGATCCTCCACCTCTTCCACAACCTCCCGCTCAGCATACACGGAGAAATTATAAGTTTCTCTGTCCACAATCGCCTTTACATTGTCTGCTTTCCCGAAATGAGTTTTGCATGCCTGAATCAAAGAATTCTCTATGGCTTCCAGAAGAGTCTCTTTGCTGATATTCTTCTCCTTTTCCAAAAGCTCAAGGGCTTCCTTCAATTCTTTGTTTTCTTTCATTTTTCTGTTTCCTCCTCTTCGCTTCCCCTCCGGGACGTATTCTCTCTATCATCAAGCGTCTTCTTTTCAATAACTCCTTCTCAACTCCGCGGTTTTTCTTCCCCAAAATCCCCTCTCAAAAATCAAAGGCAAGCCGGATCAGTGCAATCTCTCCCTTTTCAAAAGACATCTGCTCCCCATCCTCCAGTTCAATGGTCACCGTCGCTCCGTCGTATCCGCATAAGATACCCTGAAATTCTTTCTCATGATTTTTGGGCCGGTACAGACGGATCTCCACCTCTTCTCCCATGCTCCTCTCAAAATCCTTATCCTTTTTCAGCGGCCTTCCAAGCCCCGGCGAACTGACCTCCAAAATATAGCTGTCCGCAATATAGTCCTCCTGATCCAGGAGATCACTCAGGGCCCGACTCACCGTCTCGCAGTCGTCCACCCCGATTCCGCCGGGTTTGTCAATGTATGCCCGCAGGTATCGATTTCCGCCCTCTTTCACAAATTCCACATCCACCAATTCAAACCGGTTGGTCAAAAGAATCGGAAGCAGAAGCTCTTCCGTCCGTTTTTCAATATCTTCTCTCCTTGTCAGCATAACCTGACTCCCTTCCTCTAGACACCCCTGTACAATCAAGTCCGTGTGCAATCGAGCAGGAAAGAACTCTTTTCCCTTTTCCCCTACTCGCCGCGCGGGGCGCATGCCGCTAGGCGGCTAATTTCTTCTTGCGCCCCTGTGCATAAACAAAGAGTGGACCCGCGCCCACTCTTCATCATCCTGTCATATTTTTATCATACCGATGATAGCACATTTCACCAGAAATTGCAAGTGTTTTTTAGATATTCCCACTATATTTTCGCTGTCCCGCCGCAGGAAATGGATGATATACGGTTCAGACTGATATCATAGTACATGAGAATGTTCGAATTTTCCTGCACGGTCTGCTCCGGAAGGCGCTCCGCCACATCCACGATGGCCTGATAATTTCTATCTTTCCACAACCTCGCAAATCCCACCCGGATCGCTTCCGAACGGAAGAGCTTCAGCTTGCCCTCGGAGGCCAGATATCCCTCAAACTCCCTCCAAAGCTTCTTTTCGCGGAGCTTGGCCACATCTCCCTCTCTTTTTACGTCGGGAATATACCAACGCCCCTCATCATCCTGCAAAAAATTCTCTTCCAGCAAGGTCTGCAGCTCCGGCATATTTTCATATTGATCGATCGCTTTTCTCTCCTGCATAAACTTCGGCTGTAACTGTGCATATGTTTTCGGTTCAGCCAATTGCCGGTACAGCCAAGCAATTGCCGATGTTTCATTTGTCACCAATCGCTCAAACCGAACCGGCTCTATCTCCTTTTTCATTCTTGCCATGTCATATTCATTTACCTGATCCGCAAGAAAATACATGGTATCGCGCTGAAGGTATCTGGCTTCAAGCCCCCGATAGAAATCTGCCGAATCCATCGGCACCGGCAGGCCGTTCACAATGTGATAGGCCACCATCCTGTCAAAGAGCAAAAATGCCTGGCGATCGGCAATGATAGCAAGTGTTCCATTTTTCTCTGCCACCACCGGAAGGTTGGACAAATGCTGATTCACAAACGCCCACGCAGTCTCTTCTGTGCCGGCCTTTGTAAGAACTTCTTTTTGAAAGCTCTCTTTCGGCTTATAGGCAGACAGAACCAAATCTTGCTTTACCGCACTCGTGGTCGTAACCTGCTTAAAGCTCCCTCCCTTCTTATCCAGCGTCCTCACATCTGCAACGATAAACCCGGACCGCAAAAGTGCCTCTTGGATCGCATTCCAAACGGCATTCTTGGAATTATGAAATTCCACAGTCATCCACCGATTGGGTTTGAGCACCCTGTAGTATTCTGAAAAGCACCTGGTCATCAGTTCTTGATATTCCGGCAATGCCTTGCCCACAGTCGGATTGACGATGGCCTCAAATCGGTTATTGGTTACAAGGCCCAGCCACGCTTCCCACAGGAAACTTAACTCCGAGTAATTTAAGTTGTCGCCAAATGGCGGATCTGTAAAAATATAGTCACAGGTACAATCTGCAATGGGCAGTTGGGTGGCAGAACCGGTAGAGATGCAAGACACATTGCCCCGGTTGTTTTTCAGCGCATTGGCAAACTTTGCAATCTTGCCTCGGTAAGCGTGAAACGGATTCGCCTCACTGACCATAGAGGATACATACATCGTTCCGCTTAACGGATTATAGGGAAACGAAACCTGTGGGCGAAATCGGTTCATCTTACTGATGTTGATGATTTGGCTTGTAAACAAAAGCTTCAGCAAATCTGAATGTTCTCTCCCCTTGATCAGATCAAAGAGTTTCGCAAGAACGTATAAGGTCCTCCTATAAAAGAAATGATGGACGTGGGTGAGTCCGATTTTGTCATTCCTCCGGCTCTCTTTTCCCTCGCAGAGGCGAGCGGACGGATACCAATAAGGGATTTTACCGGATTCAATTTTCTCTATGATCCTCCTGTCATTTGCATCCGGCTTTTTATCGAACCGTTTCTTTCCTATTTGATATCTTATCAAAACCGGCTCCTGCCTGATCATTCGATGGATGTCCCCCAAAGCGTCATCCAAGCAGGAGACCCACGCTTTTTCACAGTCGTTCTTCTTTAGGTATGCGTTACAGGAAGGGCACGCAAAGCGCTCTCTGACTTTTCCTGTCTGTGCATCCACTGCAGACTCATAAAAAACAAGTTCCTCTCCACAATTGGGACAAATCAAGACATCGGACCAAACCGTATAAATGATTCTCCCCTTTTGCGGGCCGAAGCTCTCCCTGGCCAAGCCCTCGGAATCCGTCTCATACATCCAACGGCATTCTTCCTCCGCCGAATCCAATACCTCCTTGGCCTCCTCCACAAATTTGACCACATCGGCCTCTGAGTTATAATTCTTGCTGATGAACGTCGCGATCGGCGACAGATCCGAGAGAATGGGATACCTTCTCCCCCACTTGATTCCCGGCATCTCCCGCTCAAGCAGGGCTTTCAAGTCCTCGTCCGGATGCTCACACATGTTTGCGGCAACTCCTGTCATCCCTGTTCCACAGAAGCCGTCCAAAACAATGTCCCCCGGATTGGTATAGTGTAAGATATACCGCATAATCGCCTTGTACGGCACCTTCGTGTGATAGGTATGGACATTATAGACCAAGTCCGACTTCCCCTCACTGACATCCGCGGCAAAAGGCTCTCGCCGGTAGTCCCCGCCTTCCGAATCTCTTTTCCTGAATTCTCCGATAAAATCGTTGATAAATGGATTGGGACATGCCGTATAAAAGGGGGCACTTGAAAGCGCAATGAAGTCTTCGTCCGTGCCTACGGGAAACCCGTCGATCCCACGCACTTCATCAATCGCTTCTTTGGACAATCTGATCGGTTCCATCTCCTACCTCTTTCTGCTATAGCCATGCGAGAAATTCCTGAAACTTCATAAACCTGGTATCATTGGGTGCCTTTCCTGCCTGCAGTAACGCAACCTGTTCATGGTTCAGGGGGAATAAGCATACATTTCCATCTGTTTTTAAATCACTTCCGACTTTGCTTGTCGTGTTCGCGCAAACCACATAATACTCTACACCTAAATCCTGGGCGCTGTCCACGATTTTATGAAAGGCGTGGGCGCCCTCCGGTCCCTGCCAAGACGGCCTTTTTCGAATCTGGGAGATTAGAGTTCTCGCTCTGTCGTGGGACGTAAATTCCATATAAAACGTGGTCAGCTCAAATCCCCGGAACGAAGAACCCCGATACCACACATAGTCCAGGTCAACCGTTGAGTAATGGGACGATTCCAGAATCGCCTCATAGCTGCAGCTATATTGCCCCTGTATGAGCGGCGCCAAAAACTCGGCTCTCGGAAAAATGAATCGCGGATTGCTCATAAAGTTGAGATAATATGACGGCAGTTTTGATCTGCTCCCCGGCCGGCTGTCCATCAGCAAATTGATCTTGTTTTTTGCGTTCATTTCATACAGGTATGCGATTGTCCGATCCTCTTCGATCAGGGCGATCGGCCAGGAAATATTCGAAAAGCCATATTTTCTTACCAGCTCGTCAAGAATCGGCGTTTCACTCTTTCCTGTGGCATAAGGGTACATCGGAATTGTCTGTGCCATCTCTAACGTTCACCTCGCTTCACCAGAATCCTCAGTCTCTCCGGATTCTTCCCTTTTATATAACCTGCGATAAGCTCATTCATGCTCGCCTGAAAGGAACGCGCATCCATGGGCGGAAGCTTTTCCATCTCATGCGCCAGCTCCTCCGTCCGGATGACCACAGGTTCCATTCCTTTTAGCAGAACATGGATGCTGTTTACAAAGAGATCGTCCACCCTCCTCGGCAGCGTTTTCTTTGTGATAAAATCCTCCACCGCCTCCGCCTCCCGAATCTTCAGGAACCTTTTCTGCGGCAGAACGACGGGATCGGCCAAGGCGTCCAACAGTCTCTTCGTCCACTCTGCCGTCATCTCATCGATCCGCTCTTCCAACTGCTCCATCTGCCCGGAAGCATCTTTCCCCTTCTCTCCCGGACGAAACCGGCAGTGCGGGCAAAGGGGACTGCTCTTTAGCTCCTGCAGGGTCAAGCTGTCACACACTTTTAGCTCTTCTATATCCTGTTCCAACCTGGAAAGCGCCGCATCGGGCAAAAGTTCTATGGTGCGGAGTTTTTGCAGATTTCTAAGTTCCTGTCCTTCCAAGAGCTTGTGAAGGCGCTCCGCATCCACCGTGTCAAGCCTCTGTCTTTTGTGCTCCTTGAGATAGAGGGCAATGTAGGTTTCTTTGATCGTCTCCAGCCTTGCCAAAGCCCTGCCTGCTGCCGCAGCCCCAGCGGTTCCGTCCGAGATACTGTCACGGGCTTCCCTGAACGCATCCTTTCCATTCTCAATGGCTGATCTCAGATCCGCCCCGAGCTCCATCTGCTCCATGTTTGAAAGATAGCCGACAACATCCCGGCACGCTGTCTGAAAGGCTTGATATTCCGAAACCCTGTGAAGGAGTCCCATCTGTTTTCTTAATCTCTCTACCTCTTCCTCCGACAGCCTGAAACGCCTCAGCTTCGCAGGCGTATTGAATTTCGACGGATAATTGCCAAATTCCTTCTTCACGGCATGTGCCGCATCTCGCATCGCAGTTACCTGCCGTTCATCTGCCAGAGGCTCTCCCCACAGTTCAAATCCTTCAGTCAAGGCTCGTTCCGCCAGAACTGCACTGCGGTTTTGCTCCTCGGCCTTTCTCAGCAATTCTGCCACACCATTTTTCGGATCATTGGGATGATCCGAAATCGCCACATCAAGATCCAGCATTTCAAGCAGTTTCCTGAGTGCCGGCACAGAGGTCTGCGCCGGCCTGGAGAGGTACTGAAACTCACACAACTCAGACACACTGATCTTTGGGACCTCGCCCAAATTTGACGCCGTCAGCCTGCTTCCATCCTTCCACGTGATCTCTCCGTAGCCTGCGTACACGAGAGACAGAAAAATAATCGGCATAAAGAGCGCATCGATCTTAAATTTCTTGTCCATGGACAGGCGGCCGTCGGCAGACTCAAACAGCTCCGAACAGTTTAATACTTCCTGCGGCCGCAGCTTGTTCACTTGATCAATGTAGTAGGACGCATACCTTGAGCCCTCCGGACGAATCTGATCCCCCTCGAGGATGCCAAAGCTCTGCAGCATAACCTTAGCCTGCCGGCTCTTTTTGCCCGCAAACGAATCGACGGCAGCCCTCACATATTCCGTCTGATTTTTTCTGGTAATCTTCGTCCCCATGACCGGGTATTCGGGATACCGTGTCTCAAAGTGTTCCTCCAGGCAGATGGAGGCGGCCAAGTCCATCGTATCCTGAAAAGTTCTGTCTGTACGGTATGTCCCGCTCAGCACCTCGGTCAACGGACACCTCCGGCCTTTGCAGGCAATATGGAAGCAGGTATTTTTATTCTCATTCAGCGCTTTCGTCAGCCATTTCCTTCGAATGGCGGCCTTGCCTAAGTACGTATCCCGATCCTTTCCCCCGCTGATTTCGGCCTGTGCATTTGCCGCCGCATACAGCCTAAGATTCTCCCTAAATTCATCATTTCCTCGGAAATAAACAGACACTTCACCGTCCTGATTGTGGATATCTGCACTCCCATCGCCAAACGGCGGCATGAAAGAAAGATAGAAATCCTTATCCGGCTGGGTGGTACTTCTCTCTCCCGGGGGGCCCATGAACAGATATCCTTCCCGAAACACATTGTGAGAATCCCAATTGAGATCATACGGGTAAAGCTTGAAGCCGTTGACGCATTCCTTCGCGTCCCACCCCAGACAATCATAGACCACGTCATAGAAAGAGCCATTCAGCTCGTCCTCCGTCACCATGGAAGCCCTCTGCCTGATCCGCTCATCATAGTCAACCGTCTTCTCCACGTCCAGATAATACTGGTTATTTGACTCATTGTAAACAATAAACTGACCGGAAACAGTCTTCATGATTTCCCCCATCGCTGCGTGGACTGCCCCCAGCAGGAAATCCGCATCTTGCTCCGGCATCGGCAGGTGCAGACAGAGATCGTCCTTCAGCCTTTCCTCGGTCAACCCCAAGGGCACATCCAATCCATTCGTGGTCAGACGGTATACGCTCAGGGCATGCAGGATCCGCTTTGCCATTGGCCTGTAAGCCGCTTTCGCAAAAGACCGGTCTATGATCTCTTCCAACTGACTGCCGGTCTCCACCACGCGGCGAACATTCTCCTCCACCCTTAGCAGGCCGTCTGACCTGACCACAGGCCAATATTCATCAAAGGAAAGAATACCCGGGGCATCTTCGGGAACCTGCTCACCAAGAATGTCCCGGACCGTCAGGGAGATCGTCTTTAGGATATGTCTGTTCTCAATCATGTAAATTTTATCGAACACACCGATATAGGACGGATGAATCGGAAACAACTCCACAAACTCCTCCATCCTGGAGGACATCCCTCCATACAACTTGGAAAATTTCTCCAAGTGCTGCCGGATCCTCGCCTTCTGCTCCGGTGTTTTTTTCAAAATACGTTCCGCGACCACATACGCCGTAGCTTCCTTTGTGAGGAAAACCTGGGTAAAACGGTCACCGACCTTCTTGAGCATTTCTCCTGCAAAGTGGAATCTCGGATGTTCAAACACCCTCTCCTGCACACCACAGAGCAGACGAACCCTTGACTTCGGACACATTTCCGCCACTGTCTGGAGAAATACCAGGTCCAGCACCACCTGCCGCTCATCCCTTGACATCAGATAGGACAAAAGCTCATCTATGACGATCAGATATCCCTTGTCCGGATACTTTGACTGAAACGCCTGCATCATCTCCCCAACGAGACGGGCATGATCCCGGACTTGATTCAGATCCGGGACGGCATAAACAATCCCACGGCTCGCAAAATCCTCCTCAATCTCAGCCAAGAGAATCTCTCGGAGGGACATTGTAAGCCCATCCACTTTGAGCCTCAGAACCTCAAATTTGCCGGCAATGTTCTCCATCTCTCCGGCAAAGCGCTGATTCCCGACAAATCTAAGATTCTCCCTGTCAGAGGCAATCGCCGCAATGACAGACATCAGGTGGGATTTGCCGGTGCCATAGTTTCCAACGATCATGACCGCCTTGTTATCTGCCGCCTCCTCCATCTGCAACTGATCAATCACAGCGGTTTTCATGCGTTCCGCCATCTCGTCGGACATCACATAGGTCCGTACCATATCCTGAGCCACCTTTTTGTCCGCTGTTTCCAACAACCGGATCGTGGATTCAATCGGCTTAAAGCTGACCAGCTCCGAATAGTTCATCTGTCATTCCCTCTTTCCTTGTTCCGTCACCATCTTCAAGACTTTGGTTGACATAATTGCTACTTTCAAATACAACCTTGAACATGTCCACCTCTATTCCGCACATAGGATATTGCTGCATGCTTCCTCTGCCTCAGCCTTTGCCTTGGCAATTACTGCTGTGATTTTTCCTGCATTCTGCAAGACTTCTCTGTCATCTGCCATCAGGAATAAATCCAAGCTAATTCTTTGCAATGCTCACATTACTTTTTATGATTTTACCTTCCGATGCTGCTGCTCATGCGGTTAATCCCATGTGCGGCTTATCTGCATCCGCACGCTCATTGTTTACTTTGAATCCAACAGCGATAATCATCTGAAGGCTATAGTGATCCAGCCTGCGTGAAACCTGAAAGAAAACCTATTCTTCTTCAAAGCTTACGATGAAAGTCCAAAATGCATTTTGCTTATCCTTGTACAATAGCTGCTTATGCTTCTGCTGTAAACACATTCTTTTTATAAAATATTTTTAGACTTTAACAACAAATCATCCGCTTCAGCTATCTTTTCTATATACTCCCTTTCGAACTTTCGAATTTTTTCCGATATTTCTTTTTGCTCTTTCACTCCTGTCTGAATATCAACAACAATCGTATCTACTTGGTCTGGGGTTAATTCAATCAATCCAGTAGCTCCCGTATATAATCTATTTATTTGTGTAGCCCCGAATCCATTTCTCAAATAGTCAGCTAAATAATATGAATCAACAACATCCGGATTTACTCTTATTATTGTAACATGTCCGTCAGCTACAGCGGGATAATCAATATCATATACACAACATTTCCCTATCAAATTTTAATTGATATGATTGATTATACCATTTTTATTTCTTATCTGTTTTTTGTTCCAACATTTTTATAGAATTTAGATAATCCTCTTCAACATCACTAATGGTTCTGGCTTTATATTTCTTATATTCATCTGTCGCCTTATTAACGGCCTGCTTATGAGAGACACCTCCATTTCCCTGCAATAACTGCTCTCCAGTCATTGTAAGAATACGATCTAAATGTTCCGCCCAATCTTTCATAGTCATTACCTGTTCACGTTCTGCCTGACGTTCTGCGAAATCTAAATATCCGGAAACAAGTTGTCCCATAGCACGGAGTTCTTTTTCATCCAGATAATTTTTCGCAACAACAGCCTCTTTCAATGTCGGCTGATTTCCAGCAAACGTTGTAAGGCCCATAAACTCTTTTTCCGCATCTGCTCTTGTGTAAATAACCTCCGCCGCCGTTTGACCATGAATTGCATAATGAATTTTGTTCTGCACTTTTTTAAAAAAGAGAATGGATATTTCTGCTTTGGGATCATAATCAATGCTGGTAGCATAAATTTCCAAAACCTGTCTGTAAAATACTTTTTCAGAAGCACGGATATCTCTAATCCGTTCAAGTAATTCTTTAAAGTAACCACCGTCCCCCAGATTTTTCAATCGTTCATCATCTAGCACAAACCCTTTTCGCATATACTCTTTCAGTATATTGATTGCCCAAATTCTAAACTGTGTACCACGCTTGGATTTCACACGATAACCCACAGAAATAATAACATCCAAATTATAATAGTCAACCTGATAAGTTTTTCCATCTGCCGCAGTTGTTGCAAAATTTACAACAACTGATTCTCTCACCAGTTCTCCCTCAGAAAAAACATTTTTTATATGCCTTGAAATCGTCGATTTATCTCTTTGGAATAACTCAGCCATCTGGTCAATAGATAACCATACCGTATCTTCGTCAAAAGTCGTTT
>CAJUOF010000347.1 GCA_910587905.1 uncultured Lachnospiraceae bacterium | reverse complement strand
CTCTGCTATGTCGACGACTGGATGGTGGGCTTTGCTGTCCTCACAGCCTATAAGGCAGGAACCTGGTATCCCGGAATGGAGAAAGAACTCGTCCCGGACAAGACGGAAAACCCGTCCGGCCTGGCACAGAGGATCCTCGCCGACTATAGCCGGAGCAAGGGGATCGCCCGGGCGGAGCAGGCGAAGCTGACCTTTGCCGAAGTGTATGAACAGTATTACGATTACAAGTACGTTCGGGATCAGAGCCGGGAATACTCCGATTCCGCCAAAACCTCCACCCGAGCCGCCTTCAAGAACTGCTCTGCGCTCCACGATCTGGCTTTTGAGTCACTCCGGCACAAAGACCTGCAGGCCGTCGTCGACAACTGCCCCAAGAAACATGCCAGCCTGGAGCTGATCGTCACCCTATTCCACCAGATGTACCAATATGCCCTCGCCTATGAGCTCGTAGATCGGGACTATTCTGCCACTGTTAAAATCAACATCGCCGATGACGACGAGCACGGGGTGCCTTTCACGGAGCAGGAACTGGCCATCCTCTGGCAGCACAAGGACGACGAGACCGCCGAGATGGTCCTGATCATGTGCTACTCCGGCTTTCGGATCGTCGCCTACAAGGATATGATCGTCGACCTGGACAGGGGATATTTTGAGGGCGGGGTAAAAACCCCGAACAGCAAGGGGCGGATTGTGCCGATCCACTCCGGCATCCTATATCTGGTGGAGCGCCGAATCAGCCGCCTCGGCTCCCTGCTGCCAAAGTCCCCGCAAAATTTCCGCAACCGCATGTATGCACTCATGGACAGGCTCGGCTTCGAGAAACGGACTCCCCATGACTGCCGGCACACTTTCTCTGCCCTCTGCGAAAAATACAAGGTAGCCGAGAACGACCGAAAGCGGATGCTGGGCCATTCCTTCCAGCGTGATATCACCAATGCTGTGTACGGGCACCGGAGTCTGGAAGACCTGAAAGACGAGATTGAGAAGATTAAAATTTGTTACTAATGTGTTACTAACCGGAACGGTTTATGTCCATTTTTTCCTTCCTCTCTGAACCTTTTAAAACACCGATTTTCCCAGTGTTTACAGGGTTTCTCGCCTGTTTTCCTCATTTTTCAAAAAGTGGTCACTTTAGAAATTCTCTAAAACACCCAAAGGGACACTTCCTTATGTGAAGTGTCCCTTATGACGTTTTTTAAATTTCCCTCTCCATCTCCTTCTCAAGCAGACCGTTAAACAACATAATATTGTCGATCATCTGCCGCACCCGGTCACTTCCCATCCCCCGGAGCGCACGGCGTTCCAGTTCCCGCAGAGGCGTTAAAAGCTCCTCGGAATAGGCAATACCCTTCTCCGTCAATGCGATCTGCTTTTCCCGGCGGTCCTCGGAGCCGGGGACAAGCTCAATATATCCGTCCTCCTTCAAAGAGCGGACCACGCTGTTGACCGTCTGTTTCGTCAGCCCCGTGGAGCTGCAGATTTTTTTCTGCGTCATTGCCTTCTGCCCTTCCAGAGTGTACAGGACAAACAACAGATAATAATTGATATGATTCGAGGCCGCCCAGGAACTATAGAGTCCGTTGGCCCGTCCCCACACTTCCCACAACTTCTGTTCATCCGTGGACATACATGCACCTCCTGTTTCCCCAGGCTTTCATGGTTTTCAGTTCCGCAACGGCGCCATAATGCAAAACATCAAATGCATCAGGCGCAACATGTTCGAGAAGCGCCTTGTGTTCTCGTTCCCACAGCGAAATCATTTCCTCGGAAAGCGAAGCGCCGATTCCACGGCAGGCCCTCATTCTTCCATGCCAGCTTTCACGGGTAAATGGTACGTTCAGAATAAATTCTTCATGGTATGCAGGCTCAAAGCGTTCTTTGTAGCAATCCGGTATCTCTATCTGGCGTACCGTCTCTCCTGCGCCGCTCCAGCGTGGATTGTATTTCAAGACGAGCTTTTCGCTGGCTCCCGCAATCTCATCCTCGAATGGAAGCCAGGCCATATAGAGGACGAGGATCCTTCCCCCTCGTTTGAGCATGCGGTAAAACTCAGGCATAACCGTCTCATGGTTGAAATACCAAAAACATTGGCAGGCCGTGATCACGTCAAACGAATCGTCGGGAAACCTGATATCCTCCGCCGCTGCGACATGATACTCGATATCCATGCCTTTGGAAAGAAGCTTCGCCTGTTCGATCTGATTTTCCGAAATATCCGCAGCCGTCCACTTCGCCCGATACCGGTACAGGTTTCTGGGAAGCACTCCCGTCCCCGTCCCCACATCAAGGACGGACTGTCCGTCCATGCACAATCTGCGTTCCACGATTTTCCTGTAAAATTCTTCCGGATAAATGTCACGGAACTTCGCATAATCCAAAGACGTCCTTCCCCAGTCAAAGGGAGTCCCGCCATCAATCTCTCTGTTCGTCACCTTCCCGCCATGCCTCCTTCCCCTCATCCGGCCCGGCGGATATAAATTTCACAGTCCATCGGAACACTCTCCCCGGTCAGCCGGATTTTCCTGTTTGAATTCCCTCAGATTTTCGAGAGCGGCGGGATTATCCACGATGACCATTCCCACCGTCCGGCATGTTTCAAACTCCGGACAGCCGCCGCAGGTCGTCACCTCTTTTTTCAATGCGCACTGGCGGATCTCGCAAAGGCTGTCGCAGTATACCGTTTTCCTCCCGTCGGCACGACACCCGTCACAATTGATATGTTCAGGCAGAATGGGGGCGTCATTCAATTCGGCCCACAATTTCGCCGTCTTCTCACGGAGTGCCTGGTCGTCGTTGACTGTCGCAAGATATGCGTCACACCTCTCACAGTCCAGCCCGCAGTATGCAATCCTCTCCCTCATCGTTCTGTACCTCCTGAAATTTCCATTTTTCATTCTCCGTGACCGGCGCCTGTCTCCCAGACTTTTTCGTCCAGCGGCACCGTACATCCCCACGAGGCAGCCGCCTTCTGGAACATCTTTTTCGCAAAGGTCTTGAACACGAGCCCCATCAAAAGACGCACCGGCAGCGAAAGATATTCCGGCCCGGTAAATTTCTTAGCCTCCTTGCGGAAGAATCCGTCCCCCTCCGCAAACAGTTCCCCCATCGCCCGATAGGGGCCTGTGACCTGCTTCTGGTTCTCCTCGTCCAGAATCCGGATCCCGAAATTGTTTCCCTTGACCAGACAGCCGCCATAGCGGACTCCCAAATAACCCGGCAGCTTCGCCAGAAACTCCTCGCCGCAGCGAAGCTGGCATCCTTCCGCAAAACCGCTCTGCAAAAGAAACGAGAGGCGGGTGCCTTCATCCTTGTTCGGCAGAGTCTCCAGAAATTCCAAAAGGAGTCCGGGCACGCATTCCACATATAAGGGAAGCGCGATCAGGATTTCCTCATTCTCTACATAAGCTTTCCGGATCCTCTCCCAGGAGCTGCGGTTGGAAATTGCGTGGGTTTCAAAAGAAGCCCCCTTTTCCGACAGCCCTTTTGCAAAGGAAGCGATGATCTTCTCCGTGTTGCTGTATTTTTGCACCCGTGGGCTTCCGTTGATGATCACAACATGCATGAGACCGCCTCCTTTCTACGCTCCTCCGAAAACACTCCCAGAGAACGGCTTCCGAGATTGAGCGCCGTGCGCCCGCACCACCGTTCCAGGTAAGCCTGGTCGCCGTCCCCGGTATAGATGATCCCGAGATCCGGCTGATGGTCATAGCGCATCACGTGGCGCATCTGCCCGTCCTTGATCTTCAGGTACATGGTGACAAGGGGCATCACCCTGTCTGCGATGTTTTTGGTCCGATGGGAGACAAATCCAAAATGCGTGTCCGTGAGCAGCCAGACCTGGCCGGCTTTACTGATCTTTTTCAGGATCGGCCCATAATCGTCCTTGATGGCACATACCCCCGGCGTTTTCAGCCAGCAGTAATTGCAGCCGACGCAGTGGGAAATGTGCAGATCGGTGGTGTCGATCAGCTCAAATCCGGCCGGATCCCCGCCGTTTCGGAGCAATTCCTCCGCAATCTGCCTTCCGATCTGTTCTTTTGTTGTATCAATCATCAAAACCATTTTATAGTTTCCTCCGTGTCAGGAACGCCCCAAGGACCGCCCCCGCAAAAATGATCGGCGCCGACCGGACAAACAGCCACTCAAAGGCGTGAAAAACCGCTCCGGCGACGGCGGTTTCCGGGTCGTGATAATCCCAGCCCAGATAGGGGCTCTTTGACAGGACCAAAACCACAAAAACCGCCACGACGGCCGCACACAGGAAAAGGAACAGCCAATGCAGCGCCTTTCTCCCCGTGGCCTTCCTCCGTGCCAACTGTAAGTTTATGGTCTCCAGTTTTTCGGCGATCGCTTTCAAGTCGTCCGCCTTCGTCTCGGCCACCGTTTCTCCCAGCAGAGTGCTCACAGGTGTCTCGAGCGCCTCCGACAGGGAGAGTAACAGGTCGGAATCCGGAACCGACAATCCCTGCTCCCACTTGGAGACCGTCTGCCGCACCACGTTCAGCCTGACGGCCAGCTCCGCCTGCGAAAGACCTTTCGATTTTCTGATCGCCTTGATGTTTTCGTTTAACATTGGATACAACCTCTTTTCTTTTCGTCGTTGCCGCCATAATATCGAAAACCGCCCGTTGCCGCAAGCAACGCATGTTAACATTCAGAATTGATCAGGCCGTTGCACAAAGCCATATAAACCATTATAGCACAAAACCTGAGGAAATCGGAAACAGATTAAAATGCCTTCAAAAAATATTTGCCCCTTTGCGGGGAATCGTCTATAATGATATGGTATCCTTTGAAAAAAGCGGAAACCCACGGAGGGAGGACCCATGATCCTTTGCATTGCAAAAGCTCCATGCAGAGTCTGAGGAGACTGTATGGAGGAATCACTTCTGCTGATCTCCTCAGTCTTTGCTTCTGGTTTGAGAATCAAGAAAAACAAAAGGAGCAAAGAAATGAAATTTATGAAAAAGAGCGAATTATTGGAATTAAAGGATTTTTTGATCCTCTGGAGCACCCAAAGCGTCTCCCAGCTTGGCAGCAGCATGACGGGATTTGCGCTGACCCTGTGGCTGTATGAAAAGACCGGCTCCTCTCTGGGCACGGCGTAGATCGGAAGAGCACACGTCTGAACTCCAGT
>CAJUOF010000346.1 GCA_910587905.1 uncultured Lachnospiraceae bacterium | reverse complement strand
CTGTTTTCCGCCACGATCCGGCAGTGCATATCGCCGGCGCCCCTCGCCTCCACCATGTGGAAGTCCAGCCTCGGCCCGGCCTTCTTGTGGACCGCCTCTCCGTCGCTGACGCCCATCAGGGAAGTGGTCGTCGCACGGCAGAGCTCCGTCCCGATGATGTCCCAGGGGCAGGCGTCCAGCTCCTTCTCACAGCGGTAGGTCCCGAAATCGTTGACCCGCCCCGGCATGTAGAGGGCTTCGTCGCCGGAGTCCCCGTTCAGGGAACCGGGAAAACTCCCCGCCATAAAGGGATGGACGTTGTTGTTGTCAATGCCGACCATCTTTCCGATGGGGCTGGAAAAGGTCGCATACATCCGGTCATAGGAGAACCGGCAGATCAATTCCGCCCGCTCCTCATAAGTCGGGATCAGGATCCGGTACACCTGCATGAGCGCCGCCGAGTAGACGGCAATGTTCCTCTGGGAATGCCTCGCCGCCTCCTGATAGGAGATCAGCTTTCCCCAGGGCGTCGCCACCGCCGGGTAATCCGGGTACGTCCCCTTTCCCACCGTGTTGGGGATCCGTTCGTCAATTTTCCTGCTCATAATGAATTCCTCCTTCATCTTATATTTGTCTCACGGCTCCGGCAAAGCTGCAGCCGCCGTCCGGCCTTTCCGAACCTATGCGGACCGTCCTTCCACCTGCGCTTCCTCCTCCTTCGTGATCTTCACGAAGCAGAAGACGAGGACCACGTTCACCGCCGCAAGGATCGTCGCTATGTAAAATACCGGCTTGATGCTCCCGGTCATATTGACAAACACGCCCACAAAGGGGACAAAGACGGACGCCATACCCGTGGAAGAAAACTGGTACATGCCCTGCGCCGCCGCAAAGTCCTCCTTGGGAAGCCCGTACTGGAAAAACGGCGTCATACAGGTCTGATTCATGGAATTCCCAAGCCCGCCGACGGCAGAGCCGATCCAGACCAAGAGCATCGGGGAATCCGGCTGCAGCAGGCTGTAGCAGCTTAAACCTGCCAAAAGTGCGAGAGTTCCGATCAGCATCATCGTGCGGACATTTTTCACGAAATTCTTTCTCAGGATACTTCCCATGAACAAGCCGCAGATCACCAGTACGATATTCATCGGCATCGTGGAAGTGGAGCCGACCGTCGTCGAGCGGTTCATGCTGTACAAAATATAGTTCAGCACGTAGCCGGAAGTGACGGTGGAAAAACAGACCACCAGCATGTTGATAAAAAACGCCGTGCGGAACCGTTTCTGTTTAAACATCCGAAGGGGCACCGTCGGATGGGCGAGCTTCGCCGAGTGCTTCGTGAGAAGCACCGCAAACACGATCACCACCACCGGGAGGATCAGACCCGGCCCCGCCCAGGCCAGGGGCTTGCCGTCGCCGGAAAGGCCCAGCCAGAGGATCAGAGGCACCACCGTGCACGCCAGATAGAAAAGTCCCAGCACGTCGAACCTGGAGCCGGTCTCCTGTTTCACGTTCGGGTAAGCCATGCAGATCACGGCAACGGCAAACACGTAGAAGGGCACCCACAGGAAAAAGGGGAGCCTCCCCATTCCCGCATCCACCAGGGCTCCCGCCGCCAGAGGGCCGCACAGGGCGCCGACTGCGTTGAAGGTGGAAATGAACCCGTAGTATTTCATGGCCTGCTGCCTGTCCCACACGGTCCCGATGATGGAAAACGGGGCGGACATGACAAGGCCGGAGCCAAGGGAGCTCAAAAACCGCAGCACCATGAACAGGTACGGATCATAGGTGAAATAAGTCCCCACCATGCAGGCCAGCATGATGGCGGCGCCGATCACGATGATGTTCCTCCGCCCGGCCTTTCCTCCCAAAGCCCCCACCGCAGGAAGAGCGACCATGGTCCCCGTACTTCCCAGGGCCGCCGCCAGAGAATACAGGTGATAGCCGTTGATCTCTTTTAACAGGGGCGTCATGGCGGTATTGCAGCCATAATTAAAAAACTGCGTTCCAGTCCCCAAAAGGAGCACGGCAATCAAAAACAGGTTTTTGTTCTTCATCTTCAGTTCCATAAACCTTCTCCTTTCCCAGAGTTTTATCTGTTGGTAAATTTATATCATTATCTGTCTTTTCTGATAATCCGCAAATTCTGCGGTATTGTTTTGATTTTTCCGTCAAAAAAGCCGACCTCCTTTGGCCGGCTTACCCCGCTTCCTCATCTGGTCTGCCTTCCTCTTTCCAGATCCTTCATCTCCAGACGCTTCAAGATCAAAAGAAGATACAGCCTCTCCTCCGGATCCTCCAGATCCACGTGCAGGAGGGCCTCGATCCTCCGGATCCGCTCGATGAGCGTCGTCCGGTGGACAAACATCTTCGCCGCTGTCCTGGTCAGGTTCATGTTGTGGTCCAGATAACAGCGGAGCGTCTCCACATAGCTGATCTGGGACGTCCCGTCGTGCTCCAAAAGCTGCTTCATGCCCGGGGACATCAGATGGCTCAGCGAAAACTCCCCGGTGCTGCACTCACACATGTAAGTCAGCTTATACTTCTGAAAATCGTGGCAGATCTCTTCGGAACGGCTTCCCTCCCCCATGGTGACCGCGATCCCCGCCTGCCTCCAGAAGATCCTCGCCTTTGTCAGGTCATGGAACGGGCAGCTGATCCCTCCGCTCAGATGCATGTTCTCCATCATTTCCACAAGCCGCCGCCTGACCGCCTCCGGTCCGTCCGGATCCGGAAAGGGGATAAAGGCGGCAATCCTCTGTCCGTATTCAAAGGCGATACAGCCCGGAAAGATTTTTTTCAGATAATCCAAAATATAGATGACGGGAATCTTGGCAGACGTGTCCTTCGAGACGGCGATCTTCGCACAGATGTAAGTATTGCTGCTCATTTCCGTCAGCAGGGGCAGCTTTTTGCTCTCCTCAATGGAATGCCCGTCCAGAAGCTCCCGGAGCAGAGACTGCACCGGCTCAATGTAGGTCTTCTGCAGGCTCACGTTTCTTGTAAACGCCTGTTCGATCAATTTGGCCAGATAATGGCAGACCATGAAGTCGCCTTCATGGTATTTGCGGAGCAGAAAAGAAACCTTCATATTTCCCACATAGCTGCCCTTCGCAAACAGATTCTCACAAAAATACGGGATCCCCTTTTCCTCGTCCAGGTCCAGAAAAGGTTCCTTAAGGCTCCTGTTTTTATCATCCCCGTTGATCACCGTCGCCAGCTTTTCCGGGGAATAGCCTCCCGCACTGATGTCCGCCCGGTAAAATTTCAGCTCATCCATTTTCATGATCTCATCGCTGAACGCAATAAAATGATAGTCAAAATCCGTCACCATGACGGGATTTTCCAGAATCGGAAAACTGACGTCCAGCATGTCCTGCACGGAGCCATTCTGTCCCAGGATCCGGAACAATCCCATCTCCCACTCGTCAAACCGGTTATTCACCTCCTGCAGATAATTAAAGACCTCATTCTGATTCAAGGTCTCCAGCACGATCACGCACATGGTCTCCCCGGCCAGATAGACCGCCGGAGGCTTTCCGCCCAGCACGATCACCACGCTTCCCTCCTTCGCCACAGGATTTGGCGGGAGGCGGTCCGCCATCGCCAGATAGCAATGGTTCTGACAGAATATCGTCCCCTCCATATAAAACTCCGGCCGGCGAAGCTCCAGCTCCCTCCTGCGGCTCCCATACGTGTGCAGCCGGTATTTCTTTTCCAGGTGCTGCACAAGAATATCCACATTCAGCCTCATAACCATCCCCTCCTGACCAAGCGCATGGATACCCCTCCGTTTTATGCCATAATGGTATCACGGAACCCGCCAAAAAGACAGCCGCTTTTTCGCACAATTCCTCCGTGGCTTCCCCACCTTTTCGTGGATAGGAAAACGGGCCGCCAAAACCATGGCGCCCCGTCAGTCAGTCTGACAACAATCCCAATATTCCCAGTACGCACACCGGCCGCCGTCAACGGTCAGCCCGGAGAGCCTGGCCGCCCGTACCTACCGCAGCAGGATCTTCCACTTCCGGTAAAAATCCTTTTTCCGGATCATAACGGCAAAGCTGATCAGAAAATCCCACAGCATGATCACGCAGAGCGTCACGCTTACCACCTTGAGGACCCGGT
>CAJUOF010000345.1 GCA_910587905.1 uncultured Lachnospiraceae bacterium | reverse complement strand
TTGAAGAAAACGGCCTCTCCGCCGAGGGGCTTGACCGAAAGGACGTAAAATCCGTCTACCGGGATATCACCACCGGGCAGTTCACCTACGGTAAAACAGCCCAGGTGATCGAAAAGAGCGTGACCGGACGGGTATCCGGAACGGAGATCTTCCAGAGCGGACCAACCCCGGAAGAACTGGAAGCGCTCTGGGACCACCGAAGCCGGGAGCTTCCAAAGGACGGAATCAGCTATCAGATCCACTACACGGAAAAAACAGACGAAGCCCTGGGCTTCGAGGTCCACGACAAGAGCACTCTGGAGCGGTACGAGGACGGCGTCCTGACCTGGACGGCGGAGTTCTCCGATTTTCAGGTCACGGATTTTACCCAGGTCTCAGACGGCACGGCCGTGTGGGGCCATACTCCCACCTGGTCCAGTGAGCAGCCCTCCTCCGGCTGGGTCGCCAAGATGGATGAGGGAGGGAACGTTCTGTGGGAAAAGGAGATGGACCACGGCTTTTGCCATGAGTCTGTCTCTGCCATCCTGGACAACGGCGACGGCACCTGGGCGGTGATCAGCCGCGGGGACCTTGCCTATCTCTGCCTGAGCCAGTATTCGGATACGGGGGAGGAACTGAGCTTCCGGAAGACGGAGGTTGGCAATTACGGCATCTGGAACGCCGCCAGGCTGGAGGACGGATACCTGATCCAGCTTGGCAATAACATGAGCGGAGAATTCGCCTCCCTGGCAAAGCTTGACCGGGACGGAACCCTCTCCGACAGCTTCACCTACACGGGAGACGACTGCCACTACCATCTGAGGGACATGACAGAATATAACGGCCGGGTCTATCTCTCCGCCTATGCCACCCCGAAAGAATCCGGGGATGATTCCGACAACAGCATCTACAGCGAACTCTCCGGGATCATGGATCATCTTTTTGACAACCGTCTTTTCGATATCTCCAGCGAAGAACTGACTCCCATGATCCGGGAAAATTATACGGCGGTACTCCTGGTATGCCCTCCCGGCGGAGGCGCGCCGGAGACCTTTTATGAGGTGAAGGGCTCCTTAGGCGCAGAGCTGGCCGTAAACGAAGAAGGAGAGCTCCTGTGGGATACAGAACGCATCTCCTCCAACTTCTTCTTTTCCCCGGCCACCAGCTCCTTCTCCATCGGCGGCACCTGCCGGGTCTTTTGCTATACCTTTGACGAGGACGGCGCCCTGGTCCGGCAGGAGGACACGGGACAGACTGTGGATTTCCGCCGTTAGCCCTGAGGTTCAGCCGGAGATCGCATCCTTCATGCTCCTCACGTACCTGCCGACGTGCTCCGGCGCATCCTTCCCGTACTGCTCCAGCCGTTTCACGATGGCGGAACCGACGATCACGCCGTCGGCGAGACTGGCCATCCGCCCCGCCTGCTCCGGCGTGGAGATCCCGAAGCCGATGGCGCAGGGAATGTCCGTATTCTGCCGCACCACTTTCACGATGGAGGCGAGATCCGTCTGGATCTCACTTCTGGCCCCCGTCACGCCGAGGCTGGAGACGATGTACAGAAAGCCCTCCGCCTCCTTCGCGATCATGGCGATCCGGTCCTTAGAGGTGGGAGCGATCAGGGAGATCAGGTCCACGCCGCAGGCCCGGCAGACCGGCAGGAACTCCCCCTTCTCCTCAAAGGGCAGGTCGGGCAGGATCAGCCCGTCGATCCCGACGTCCCGGCAGGCGGCGAGGAACCGCTCCGCTCCGTAGGAGAAGACCACGTTGGCATAGGTCATGAAGACCAGCGGCACCGTGACATCCTGACGCAGTTCCCTCACAAAGGCAAAAATCTTGTCCGTGGTGACGCCGCCCTTCAAGGCGCGGAGATTGGCCCCCTGGATCACCGGCCCCTCCGCCGTGGGATCGGAGAATGGAATGCCCAGCTCGATCAGGTCGGCGCCGTTTTCCACGGCAGCACGGACTGCGGCCGCCGTGGTCCCGAGGTCCGGGTCCCCGCAGGTGATAAAGGCGATAAACGCTTTTCCGTTCTCAAATGCATTTCTGATCTTACTCATGGAGATCCTCCCCTCTGTAGCGGGCAATGGCGGCGCAGTCCTTGTCCCCCCTGCCGGATATGGTGATCACGATGATCTTGTCTCTGTCCATGGCCGGCGCCAGCTTCCTGGCGTATGCGACCGCATGGGCCGACTCGATGGCCGGGATGATGCCCTCCGTCCTCGCCAGGTACTCAAAGGCGCACACGGCCTCCTCGTCGGTGACGGGGACGTACTCTGCCCGGCCGATATCATGGAGCCAGGCATGCTCCGGTCCGATCCCCGGATAATCCAGGCCGGCGGAGATGGAGTAGACCGGTGCGATCTGGCCGTACTCGTCCTGGCAGAAGTAGGACTTCATCCCGTGGAAGATGCCCTCACGGCCGGTGTTGACCGTGGCCGCCGTCGAGGAGGTGTCGATCCCCCGCCCGGCGGCCTCGCACCCGATCAGCCTCACACTCTTCTCCTCGATGAAGTGATAAAAACTTCCGATGGCGTTGGAGCCGCCGCCCACACAGGCGATGACCGCATCCGGCAGCCTCCCCTCCTTCTCCAGGATCTGCTCTTTGATCTCCCTCGAGATGACCGCCTGAAAATCACGGACAATGGTCGGGAAGGGATGGGGGCCCATGACGGAGCCCAGGCAGTAATGGGTGTCGCTTATGCGGGAGGTCCACTCCCGCATGGCCTCGGAGACCGCATCCTTGAGGGTCGCCGTCCCGGTCTTTACGGGGATGACCTGGGCCCCCAGAAGCCGCATCCGGTACACATTGAGGGCCTGGCGGACGGTGTCCTCCTCCCCCATGAAGACCACGCACTCCATGTCCATGAGGGCGGCGGCCGTCGCCGTCGCCACACCGTGCTGGCCGGCACCCGTCTCGGCGATCAGGCGGGTCTTCCCCATCTTCTTCGCCAGGAGCGCCTGCCCCAGCACATTGTTGATCTTATGGGCGCCCGTATGGTTCAGATCCTCCCGCTTGAGATAGATCTTCGCACCGCCCAGATCCCTTGTCATCTTCTCCGCAAAATAGAGGCGGGAGGGCCTTCCGGCATATTCGTTGAAAAGCTCCGCAAGCTCCCGATTAAATTCCGGGTCGTTCCTGTAGTGTTCGTAGGCTTCTTCCAGCTCGATCACGGCGTTCATGAGCGTCTCCGGAATGTACTGCCCGCCGTGGATCCCGAAGCGTCCCTTTGGATTTGTCATCTTCCCTCTTCCTTTCTGACCGCGGCCGCAAAGGCCGCCATTTTCTTTTTATCTTTCCATCCGTCCGTCTCAATACCGGAGCTCACGTCCACCCCGTAGGGATGAAGGGTCCGGACCGCCAGGGCCGCCCGCCCTGCGTCAAGCCCCCCGGCGAGAAAAAACGGCCGTCTGATGTTTTTAAGCAGGTTCCAGTCAAACAGGCGACCCCCGCCCGCACCGGAATCCAACAAAATAAAATCTGCTGCGCTGTCCTCGGCCCCGGCGGCGTCCCTCTCCGTCTCCACCCGGAAGGCCTGGATGAGCGGCTTTTTCGTGAGCAGCCGCAGCCGTTTTATATAAGCCGCATCCTCCCGGCCGTGGAGCTGGGCCAGGTCGATGACGCCGCTCTCCAAAAGCTCTGCCACCTGCTCCGGCTCCTCGTCCACGAACACGCCGACGGCCCGGATCTGCACATCCAGCAGCTTTTTAAGCTCTGCGGCCCGGCCGGGGCTCACACGGCGCCTGCTCCCCGCCGCAAACACGAAGCCGACATAGTCCGGCCGGATCTCGTTGGCGGCCTCGATGTCACAGGCCCTTGAAAAACCGCAGAGCTTGATCCTTGTCATGGCGTCCCCCGCAGCTCGGCCAGCTTCGCCCTCTTGTCGGCGGCCCGCATCAGCGTCTCGCCCACCAGCACGGCGTCCGCACCGATCTCCCGGAGCCGCTCCACGTCCCGGGCGGTCTTCACCCCGCTCTCGGAGACGAACAGCACGTCGGGAGGGATCTGCTCCCGGAGCCTGCGGCTGTTCTCCGTATCCACGGAGAAATCCTTCAAGTTGCGGTTGTTGACGCCGATCATGCGGGCCCCGGCCCGAAGGGCCGTCTCCACCTCCCCCTCGTCGTGGGCCTCCACCAGGGCCGACAGCCCCAGGCGGTCACACAGGGCGATGAAGTCCCTGATCTCCTCCTCCCCGAGAGATCGGAAGAGCACACGT
>CAJUOF010000344.1 GCA_910587905.1 uncultured Lachnospiraceae bacterium | reverse complement strand
TGACAATCCCGGCCGCCTCGTCAAAGAGCTCCCGCCTCTCCTCCGGCTTACCACTCAAAATCTTGTCGATCTGGCCCTGACCGATGATGGAATACCCCTCTTTTCCGATACCGGTATCATAAAACAACTCATTGATGTCCCGCAGACGGCAGGTCCCTCCGTTTAACAGATATTCACTTTCCCCGGAACGATAGACCCTCCTGGAGACTGTCACCTCGTCGTAATCGATGGGAAGGGAGTGATCGGAATTATCCAAGGTGATCGCCACATAAGCATAGCCCTGGGGCTTCCGGTTTTCCGTCCCGGAAAAGATCACGTCCTGCATGTTGGCTCCGCGAAGCTGCTTGGCGCTCTGTTCTCCGAGCACCCAGCGAACCGCGTCGGCCACATTGCTCTTTCCACTGCCGTTTGGCCCCACGATCCCGGTGATCCCGTCATTAAATTCAAAGAGTATTTTGTTTGCAAATGATTTGAAGCCCTGTACCTCGATACTTTTTAAAAACATCCGTCCCTATTCCTTTTCTCTGAGCTTAAGGATGGCTCTGTAGGCCGCCATCTGCTCCGCCGCTTTTTTCGTCCGTCCCTGCCCTTCACCGACGGCCTTCCCGCCCACGAGGGCCTTTACATGGAAGACCTTCGCATGGTCCGGCCCTTCCTCTCCCATAAGCTCATAGGAAAGCTCTCCCTCCTGCCGCTTCTGCACCAGTTCCTGCAGGATAGTCTTGCTATCATAAAAAAGCTTTTTGTGCTCCAAGTCATTCATAATAAAATGGAAGATAAACTCCTTTGCATTAGCAAAACCACCATCCAGGTAGATCGCTCCGATTAATGCCTCCAGTGCATCCGACAGAATGGAATCCCGCTCCCTGCCTCCCTCACCGTCCTCTCCCTTCCCCAAAAACAGATAGTTTCCCAGGGAAAGATCTCTGGCACAGCGGGCAAGGGTCGGCTCACAGACAATGCTGGCCCGAAACCTGGTCAGCTCCCCCTCCGGCTTGTCCGGATATTCCCGGTACAAAAAATCACTGCTGCAAAGCTCCAACACCGCGTCCCCCAAAAACTCCAGCCGCTCATTGTTGTCCGAGCGCTGCATATGGTGCTCATTGACATAGGAGCTGTGGATCATGGCGTGGTGAAGCAGGTATTTATCTCGAAAAACATACCGGATCTTCCTCTCCAGTCCTGAAAGCGTTTCCCATCTTTGTTTCATAACCGTTCCTTTCTTCCAGTCGGGCGTTTCCTTTCCCTACACATAGAAATAGAATCCTGCCCCGCAGGATTCTATTTCTGCGACTGCGCGAAAACGCTGCCCATGATCAGTTGCAGGCATTTCGAATCTGCTCCACGGCATCTCCAACCGTGATGATCTTCTCCGCCGCCTCTGTGGGAATCTCGATATCAAACTCCTCTTCAATCCCCATAATGATCTGGAACACATCCAGCGAATCCGCCCCAAGATCATCCACAAAGGTGGTTTCCATGGTAATTTCCTCTGCATCCACATTCAGTACCTCTGCGATAATCCCCTGTAACTTCTCAAATTCCATAACTGTCACCCTTTCTATGTTATTTTTCTGATTTTTTTACATGTTCCGCAAAAAGCCCTTGGATCTTTTCATTGATTCTCTGTTCTTTGAAGGTCACGCACTGGAAGATGGTATTTTGTACCTCCTTGGCCGTGGCATTCCCGTGGGTTTTTACCACCAAACCGTTTAATCCCAGCATGGGTGCCCCGCCATATTCCGTGGCGTCAAACTCCCTCAGCGTCTTTTTCAAGGCCGGCTTCACAAGAAGCGCTCCCATTTTGGAACGGAAGGTGGACATCATCCCACCCTTGATCTTTCCGATCAGAGCGGAGGCGAGCCCCTCATAGAGCTTCAAAATCACATTCCCCGTAAAGCCCTCGGCCACGATCACGTCGGCCCCTCCGTGGGGAATCTCTCTGGCCTCAATGCTCCCGGTAAAATTCAAATCCCCGCATGACTTGAGAAGAGGAAACGTTTCCTTGACCAGGGCGTTGCCCTTCTCTTCCTCCACCCCCACATTGACAATGGCAACCCTCGGTTTGTTAATGCCTATGACATGTTCCATATAAATAGAACCCATTCTGGCAAACTGCACCAGATGGCTGGCCCTGGCGTCCACGTTGGCCCCGCTGTCCACCAAAAGGGAAACGCCCTTTGCCGTGGGAATGATTGTCGCCAGGGGCGGACGCTCCACACCGCGGATCCTGCCTACCACGAGCTGTCCGCCCACCAGGATCGCCCCGGTGCTTCCGGCAGAAATGAACGCATCTGCCTCTCCCCGTTTTACCATCGTTTGAGCCACCACGATGGAGGAATCTTTTTTTCGCCGGATTGCCATAACCGGTGCTTCCTCCGTGGTGATCACCTCTGTGGCAGCAACCACCTCCAGTCTGTCCTTCGGATAGGTATATTTGGAAAGGCAGGCCAAAACAGCCTCCTCCTGCCCCACCAGAAACACCTTGATGTTCTCCCTGGCATTCACTGCCTCCACCGCCCCTTTTACCATCTCCTCCGGGGCATGATCCCCTCCCATGGCATCGAGGGCAACCCTCACTGTTTCCTGCATTGCACGTCCTCCATACTAATCTACCAATTAATATACACAATATCACTCTATAAATCAATCAATTTTTGATAAAAAGAATCCTGCCCCTTTCCTTTCCAATGGAACGAAAAAACGCAGCCTTCTCTTTTTGAAGAAAGCTGCGCTTTTTGTAAACTTCATTCTGCTTAGTCAACGCTTACGATTTCTTTCTTATTGTAGCATCCGCAGGCCTTGCATACTCTGTGGGGCATCGTGAGAGCACCGCATTTGCTGCACTTCACTAAATTCACCGCACCCATTTTCCAATTGGCTCTGCGGCTGTCCCTCCTGGCTTTGGAATGTTTATTTTTCGGACAGATAGACATGGTTACACACCTCCTTAATCCATATTTTTCGTTACAAACCACCCGGCCCAATGCTTCTGCCGACAGACCGGACTTTCTGCATCACCGATTCGCTTCTTTAAAGATATCACGGATCGCTGCCATCCTGGGGTCAGGCTCCGTTCTGTCGCAGCCGCAATCCCCATGATTGAGATTTGCACCACATCTATTACAGATTCCTCTGCAGTCCTCCCTGCACAGAACCTTCATAGGCATATGCACGAACAGCTCGTCGCGGACCAATGCATCCACATCCAACACATATCCCTCAAGATATGCCGGTTCTTCCTCCTGATCCTCATCCCCAAAATCCACCTCACGGCCGACCTCATAGGAAAAAGGGATAACCACAGGCTCCAAACATCTGTCACAGGGCATCGATAGAGAAAAAGCAGCCTTGGCCAAAAAAGACAGGCACTTCTCACCGGTTTTCGTAATCTGAAGCCGCACCGGCTGTTTTTCGACTACCGGATGGCTGCTCAAGCCATCATCAAAGGTGTCAAACGTAAGCTCCCCCTCATAATCCCTGCTCTCCTGCCTGCCGGACAGGAAGTCCGATAAATGAATGTGCATAGTATTCTCCTAACACACCTGTACCATTATACACAGGTGCCGCTAATTTGTCAACCACTATATTTTTACTGGGCCTGGGCCTGCACGGCGGTGATGGCGACCACTCCCACGATGTCGGAGGCGCTGCAGCCTCTGGACAGGTCGTTGACCGGAGCGGCGATGCCCTGGGTCATGGGACCGTAAGCTTCTGCCTTGGCCAGCCTCTGCACCAGCTTGTAGCCGATATTTCCCGCATCCAGGTCAGGGAAGATCAGGACGTTGGCCTGTCCCGCCACGTCGCTGTCCGGAGCCTTGGAAGCGCCCACGCTGGGAACGATGGCCGCGTCAAGCTGCATCTCGCCATCCAGCTTGAGATCCGGATACGCTTCCTTCGCCAGCTTCGTGGCCTCGACCACCTTGTCCACGTCGGCATGCTTTGCGCTTCCCTTGGTGGAATGGGACAGCATGGCAACCTTGGGCTCCTTGCCCACCAGAAGCTTGAAGGACTCTGCCGAGGAGCCTGCGATGGCCGCCAGCTCTTCCGGAGAAGGATTCTGGTTCAGGCCGCAGTCTGAGAAGACAAAGGTTCCCTCCTCCCCCATCTCGCAATCCGGAACCACCATCAGGAAGAAGGCGGATACCAGCTTGGTGCCGGGCTTGGTCTTCACGATCTGTAAGCAGGGACGCAGGGTGTTTGCCGTGGAATGGCAGGCGCCGGACACCAGCCCGTCCGCATGTCCCGCCTTGATCATCAGGCAGCCGTAGTAGCAGTAATCATTGAAGATGGTCTCTTTCGCCTTCTCCGGCGTCATGCCCTTG
>CAJUOF010000343.1 GCA_910587905.1 uncultured Lachnospiraceae bacterium | reverse complement strand
TAATGATACGGCGACCACCGAGATCTACACTCTTTCCCTACACGACGCTCTTCCGATCTTGACACCGATCATGTTGATGCCATTGTAGATAAAGCCTACGATAAAAGTACCGATCACAACGCCGGGCATGGTGGCAATACCGCCCGCAAAGGAAGTTCCTCCGATTACACAGGCAGCCACGGCGTCCGTCTCATAGCCCTCACCAATGTTGGATTTTGCATTGCCGGTTTTCGCCACAAGCAGGAGAGCCGCAACACCTGCCAGGAATCCGCTGATGGCATAAGCGTACACCTTGATCCGGAAAACATTGACACCGGAAGCGAGCGCCGCATTGGGATTTCCGCCGACAGCCAGAATGTAACGTCCGAGCTTCGTCCAGTGGAACATCAGATACATCAAAACAAAGATCACTATGTAGATCACGATCGGCAGCGGAATCACGCCAAACACATTGTAATAGTAGAGCTGTGCCACGTCATTGCTGAGCTGGATCCCCTGGCCGCCGCTAAGGACGAGGGACATGCCGCGGATAACCAACTGCATGGACAAGGTAACCACGAAGGGGAACATGTTAAATTTGGAAATCAGGAACCCGTTGATGAAACCGAAGGCCGTCGTCGCCAAAAGCGCAAGAATGATTCCGACACCCAAAGGCATACCGCCCTTCACCGTCGAGATCGCAAGGACCACGCCGCCGAGGGCCACCTGCGCGCCGACCGTCAAGTCGATACCGCCGGTGGTGATGGCCATACACATACCAAAGGCCAGCATGCCGTTCACTGTGATCTGCGTCGCAACGTTGATCAGGTTGGTCGGGCTTAAGAATCTGCTCTCCATAATTCCGATCACGATGATCATGACCAGCATAACGATGCTGACGCCGTATTTTCCCATCAGGCTGCGGAAGGTATCCCGCTCCATTCCCAAAATCTTGCTTTCATTTTTCTGAGCCATTTTCTATCTCCTCCTACTTTCCACCGAATTCTTTTGCCAGGATGACCTCCTGTGTTGCCGCACCGCTTAACACCTCTTCACGGCTCACCTCGCCGTTGAGCTTACCCTCATGGTAGACCAGAATTCTGTCACTCATACCCATAACCTCGGGAAGCTCAGAGGAAATCATGATGATCGCCATGCCTTTCGCGGCAAACTGGCACATCAGCGTATGGATCTCCGACTTGGCGCCTACGTCCACGCCTCTGGTAGGCTCGTCAAGGATCAGCACCTTGGGTCCTGCCATAATCCATTTTGCGATAACCACCTTCTGCTGGTTGCCGCCGGACAGGGAGTATGCATTGTGCTCAATGCTGCCCGCTTTGACAGTCAAAAGCTTCGCATACTCTTCACATTCCTGCTTCTCCCGCTTCTGGTTAAGTAAAAGCCCCTTCTGTCTTGCCGGAAGGTTCGGCAGAGAAATATTCTCTCTGAGGGAACGGAACAGGCACAGACCGAAGTCCTTTCTATCCTCGTTCACCATACAGACACCCTTGTTGATGGCATCCCTGGGACTCTTGATGGTAATCTGCTCACCGTTCAGCCACATGCTTCCGCTCTTCAAAGGATCCAAACCGAAAATAGCCCTCATGGTCTCGCTCCGCCCGGAACCCACCAGACCGGTCAGGCCCAGAATCTCTCCGGCACGAACCTCAAAACTAATATTTTCAAATCCGTTTCCCGTGAGGCCCTCCACCTTAAATACCACATCACCGATCTCGCAGTCCGTCTTGGGGAACACGTTCTTCACCTGGCGGCCCACCATCATGGAAATCAGCTCATCTCTGGTGACTCCATCCATGGAGCGGGCACCCACATAAGTACCGTCACGGAATACGGCAACGCTGTCGCAGATCTCAAAAATCTCATCCATACGATGTGAAATGTAAATGATCGATACACCCTTGGACTTCAAATCACGGATGGTTGCAAACAGATGCTCCGTCTCCTCGCTGTCCAGGGAGGAAGTGGGTTCATCCATGATGATCATCTTCGCGTCGCAGGATACCGCCTTGATGATCTCCACCATCTGCATCTGCGCCAGCGTCAGGTTCCTCATCATAGTCGTAGCCGGATACGCAAAACCAAATTGATCCAGAATCTCCTGCGCCCGCTTATTCTGGGCCTTCTTATCCAGGAAAATGCCCTTTGTACTCTCCCGCTTTAAGAAAATACTCTCCGCGATCGTCAGATGCGGCTCCGGATTCAACTCCTGGTGAATCATAGAGATACCGGCATGCATTGCTTCCACGGGACCTCTGGCAGAATACGGTTTTCCCTCAAAGGTCATGGTACCTGCATCGGGCTGATGAAGACCGATGACTGCTTTCATCAGGGTAGATTTTCCTGCACCGTTCTCACCCAGCAGCGCAATGACCTCGCCCTTTTTCACATGGAGCTGGACATCCGCCAGCGCCTGAGTACCACCGAATGCCTTATAAATGCCCTCGCATTCAAAGATGTACTCATCCTTGTTCCTCATTTCTTCTCCCAACTTTTCTCACCTCTATGCTTTCTTTTTTAGGTCAGGCTCAATGCCTGCGCCCCATCAATGTTACCCGCTGCAAAACATCCTTTCCGGCCACATAAGTGTCCTTGAAAAGCTGATAGTACTCTTCATAGGCCTTATGATTCTGGGCATTGGGAACTACGGTAAAATCCTTGTACTTCACCACCGCCGCACAGCCCTCCTCAATGTCCCGGTAAATCCCCGCGCCGACACCTGCAGCAATCGCCGAACCGAGGCCCGCCTGCTCTTCCGTGTCCGCTACTTTTAAGGGAATGCCAAAGACGTCTGCCTGAATCTGCAGCCAAGGTGCGCTTCTGGCACCGCCGCCGGAAGCCACGATGGTCTCCGCCTTAAGCCCCAGCTCGCCGCAGACCTCGATGCACTGATTCAGGGCGAAAGCCACACCTTCCATCACTGCCCTCGACATCTCCGGCCGCCCGGTGTTCAGATTCACACCCAGGAACACTCCGCTTAAATTGGGATTCACATGAGGGGTCCGCTCTCCATTGAGGTACGGAAGGAAAACGACTCCCCCACTTCCCGGTTTTACCTTTGCAACTTGTTCATTTATCAGGTTATAATCAGCCGTCTCAAAGAGGCTGTTAAACCACTTAAGGGATAAACCTGCGTTCATAATGGCGCCCATGGTGATCCAGCGTCCTTTTTTATAACCGCAGAAGGTATTGGTAGAAAGTGCAGGATTTACAATCGGAATATCACTCTGGAAGGAAACCTGACCGCTGGTGCCGATGTTGGAGGATGCCTGCCCCACCTTTACGATCCCGTTGCCAATGCCCTGCATCACCTGGTCTCCGCCTCCGGCTACCACGACGGTGGATGTGGCAAGACCTGTTTCCCTGGAGGCCGCCTCCGAGACCGTACCTGCGGCCTCATCTGTCCCATAGCACTTAGGGAAAATATCCATGGGCACATTCACGGCCTTAAGGATCTCCTCTGACCAGCAATTCCTTCTGATATCAAAGGCCAGCGTCGCCGAGGCGTCGGAATAGTCCGAGGAAACCTCCCCGGTCAGCTTAAACTTTAAATAGTCCTTCGGCAGGAACGCATACCGCACTCTCTCATAATTTTCCGGTTCATTCTTCCTCACCCACAGCAGGGAAGGAAGCAGGAATCCGGTATACACGGGATTCATCACCAATTCTCGTACCTTTTCCGGTCCGAGAGCCTCCGAAAGCTCCTGCACCTGTTCGGACGAACGGGCGTCACAGTGGAGAATTGCGGGACGAATCACCTGAAAATCCTTGTCTAACAACACAGCTCCATGCATCTGCCCCGAAAAGCTGACTCCTTTTACCTCCGACGCCGGCGCGCCTAAGGCTGTAAGAGCCCCCCTGACCGTCGAGCAACACGCCTGCCACCATTCCTCCGGGTCATGCTCCGCATAGCCGCCGAAGGGAGAGGCAAACTGATATGGCCTTGCGCTCTGCGCCTTCACGTTCCCGGTCTCATCAATAATGATCGTCTTAAGGCTGGAGGTTCCCAGATCAATCCCCATCAAATATGCCATAACTTCTGTCTCCTTTTCCCTTTTTTTATTTCTTCTAGAAAGCGGTAACTGCCCGCTGCGCCCTCCGGCTTTTACCGGAAGCAGGTGTGAACGCCAGACACAAAGGTGTCACCCAGTCCAATGGTGTATTTGGGGTGCTCCAAATACCTGGAAGGCACCAGCACTGCGTGTCCGGATGTCTCAAGGGCTTCAAGCTTTTCATGAAACGCAAGCCCCACCGGACTCAAGCCAAGCTTCAAAGTTTCCCTGCACTCTGCGGCAGTCCCATATTTTCCAATTCTGGCTCTGGTCCCGGACATCAGATTGCCCATGGTGAGCCCTTTTTCAATATCAATTCCCTCCAGCTTTTCACCATAATACAGGGAATAGTCCTTTGTGTGAAGCACCACTCCCCGGATGCCGCAGTGAAACATCAACGCTTCGATCCCCGAGAGCACCGATTCCAGATTCGTAATATCCGTCGTAAGCCCATGGGTCTCATTCTGAGCCACCAGCTCTTCCTCGTTGGTTCCCACGATATCGACATAGGGAGCCAGACCCTTAAACAGCATCTCCTTCACCTCGGGATTCATATAGTAAGCCCCTTCCACATAGGCGATAAAGTCCGGATTTTTTTTCCGCATGGTCTCAAAATGAGCGACAAGCTGTCCCAGCCGTTCTTCCATCACTGCCGTGTCAATCACTGCGTCAAAACCGGAGACCAGATAGGAGGAAATCTCTTTTGCGTGCTCATTCCAATAGTCAAAAAACCCGGGATCGATGGGCACTGTCTTATGGATCCTGTCGTAGAACAGGATCAGACGGTTGGATAAAGGAACCGCATATTCTTTTCCATGAATGAGAATCCTGTCGTCCTTCGAAAACTGCAGGATCATATGGTAGACGGGCGCCTCCTCTGAGGCCCCCTCCATGATCGGTACAAGCTTTCCGCCCTTTACCACCTGGGTGCCGGGAGCATCCATCATCTTACATACTTCCCGGCATCTGTCCGTCAGCTGGGCCGTCATGGGGAAGCCCAGTGCCGCCAGCGCCGCCACTCCCTGGGCGCAGGTGCCGCCGAGCGCCGGCTCCGACTGAAAATGCTCCTGGAGATAGTCACACACCGCAAGGCTCGTAATATCAAAATTCGCTCCGATGCCTTTCAGCAGGCAATAGCTGCTGATCCTGGCGAAGTCCTCCATGGTATCGATGGTATCACCCGCCTCAGCCTTTGGCTCCTCTTTCAAAAAGTCATTTAAAATCTGATTGTAGGTGTCAAGGTCCCATCTCAAAACCACGTCATAATTGCTGGTATATCCAAACACATGGCTTCTCCCGGTGCGTTTGCAGTATTCAATGTCCTCCGGAATCTGATCGAGATATGTTTCATAATGATCCTGATATGCCATTTTCTCCACCTTCTGTCTCAATTTCTATTCTGTCTTCCTTATATATGGTCTCTAAAGCTTATATTCAGCCAAAAGCATCTCCAGACGGTCCACATCCCCCGGTTCCCGTCCTGCATTTGCCACAAAATAAAGGAGTGCATCAATGACGGCCATGGCATACACATGAGAAATCGCCCCAAACTCACTGAACAGCGGGTCCTCCACAGGAACATACATGGTATAATCTGCAATCTGAGAAACCGGGCTTCTGGCCGCACCGGTGATGGCGATGCTCTTCATTCCTTTCTCTTTTCCAAGCTCCAGCGCCTGAATCACCTGCCTGGAACTTCCCGAATGGGAGATCGCCACAATCACATCCCTTCTGGTTCCCAGACTGATGTTGCTCAAAAAATACTCCGGAATCAATGCGCTGCTGGTTCGAATCCCCAGCCGCCCCAATCGAAAGCCCAAATCAATCGCCACCGGGCTGGTATTTCCTACAGCCGCCACGTGTACCGTTTCGCTCTCTCTGATGAGCCTGGCACTGTTTAAAACCACATTCATGTCCAGCCTGGATGCCGTATTGAGAAGATTTCTCGCAATCCCCTGCAAAATCTCTTTTGCCGTGTCCGGATTGTTCTGATCCCCCCGGTATCCCACCAACTGGTGCTGCCCCAAGTCTCTGGCCAAATTGATTTTCATCTGGTAAAAGCCCTGATACCCCAAGTGCTTGCACATGCGAATCACCGTAGCGTCACTGACACCGGACGACTCTGCAAGCTCTGACACGCTGGCTGAAACCACCTCATCCGGATGCGCGAGAATATAATCTGCTACTTTTCTCTCTGCCGCAAACATTTGCTGGTAATTTTCTCTGATCGTTTCGATCACCAATGCATCTTCCTGTTTCATGCCATGTCACCCCAAGCTGTCAAAAAGCTTTTTCTCATTGAACAATTTCATTAATTTTCTATTAGTAATTATAGGGTAAGTGCACAGCTTTGTCAACGAGAACCGAGGGCAAAATCCAGGAAATCTAAAATTTTTCTTAATATTTTCGATACTCATTTTTAATTTTCGTCTTTATGCACAATTTTTTAAATTATTTTTATCTATTTTTACTATTTGCAAAAAATAAAACTTTACTTTCTCGATCGATGATAACTTTTTCTAATTTCTCATGTTTTTATATATTTCATCTATAAATTTTCTTTTTTTTCTCGTTTATTCATCTATTTTGACTAATACTATTATAAAAGGCTATAGGGAACTATCTTGTAAAACAAGAGGTAACCTATAGCCTTTTTGCGTCTAAGTCTGAAAAAACCTTTACAGGGCCCGGATCCGCTCGATGGCCCGCACCGTGTTCTCGTAGGTTCCGAATGCTGTCAGCCGGAAATACCCCTCCCCGCTGGGCCCGAACCCGGAGCCAGGCGTTCCCACCACGTTCGCCTTCTCCAAAAGGAAGTCAAAGAATTCCCAGGAAGTCATGGTCCCCGGCGTCTTTAACCAGATGTAGGGAGCATTGACGCCGCCAGATACCGTATAGCCTGCCGCCTTAAGGCCCTCGTAGATCACCTTCGCATTGTTCATATAATATGCCACCTGGGCCTTCAACTGGCTTTTTCCCTCCTCAGAATATACGGCCTCCCCGGCCCTCTGGATGATGTAGGGGGCTCCGTTGTACTTGGTGCCGTGGCGCCTTGCCCACAGGGAATGGAGGCTCACACCTCCGCATGTTAAATCCTTCGGGATCACCGTGTAGCCAAGGCGGACTCCCGTAAAGCCCGCATTCTTGGAAAAGCTCTTGAGTTCAATGGCGCAGGTCCTAGCCCCCTCACACTCGTAAATGCTGTGAGGGACATCATCCTCGGATATATATGCCTCGTAAGCAGCATCATAAATGATGACAGCGCCGACCCGATTGGCATAGTCCACCCATCTCCGGAGGGCGTCCTTCGTGATCGTCGCCCCGGTGGGATTGTTGGGGAAACACAGATAAATCATGTCCGGCGTCTCCTCCGGAAGCTCCGGCGCAAATCCGTTTTCCGCCGTACAGGGCATATAGATCACATTGCTCCACTTCCCGGAAGCCTCCTCATAGATGCCGGTCCTCCCCGCCATGGCGTTGGTATCCACGTACACCGGATACACCGGATCACAGACGGCAATCCGATTGTCCAGGCTGAAAATCTCCTGAATGTTCCCGGAATCGCATTTGGCCCCGTCACTGACAAAAATCTCATCGGCTGCAATATCACAGCCCCGGCTTTTATAATCTCCCGCAGCAATGGCCGTCCTCAAAAACTCATATCCCAGATCCGGCGCATAGCCTCGAAAGGTCTCCGCCTCCCCCATCTCGTCCACGGCCTTATGCATGGCCTCAAGGATCACCGGCGCCAACGGCTGTGTCACGTCTCCGATCCCAAGACGGATGATCTCTTTCTCCGGATTGGCCTCGGAATATTCCCGCACCTTCTTTCCTATGGTGGAAAAAAGATAACTGCCAGGCAGTTTTAAATAATTGTCATTGATCTTAAACATGGTCTCATCCTCCGCTTGTGTTCTCCCGTATATCTTAAACTTCCAGAAAGTCAAAGTCAAGTCGCGGAACTATAAAAACCGTCCCTCAAGGGCCAAGAACTGGTCTAAAAGCATCCGGCTGACTCTTGCACCGAACACTGTCGCCGGATGGCCCGGATAATACATGGCATCGCCAAATTCTTTGTTTAACATCACCAGCACGTAAGGGCCGTAAGGCGTATAGATGATTCCTCCGTCGTTGCGGCAGGCATCCATGCTTCCGCTCTTGGACGCCACTTCGATCAGAATGTCGTCCGTGTTGTCGGCATCCATGTAAACCGGCGGAAAATTTCCTGCAAGCATGCTGTTATAATGCTGCTTCTTCAAAATCTCGACCATCTGTCGGTCTGCCTTCTCACTGATCAGCTCTCCTTTCGCCAGCCGGACAAAGACGCCGGCGTAATCCGCAGGCGTGGTGGTCCCAAGCATTTCATACTGCTCAAAGTCGATGGGATTATGGAGTACGGTATCTCTGCATCCCAGCCGCTTGATACAGGCATTGATGGCGGCGATCCCCAGATAGTCGATCATCATGTTGGTGGCAATGTTGTCGCTGACGATGATCATGAGGGTGGCCGCATCTTTCACCCGGAGTGTCACGCCCGGGTCCAGAGCGCAGAGAACGCCGCTCCCCTCCACCGCATGCTCTTCCCTGTAAGTAACCATATCCTCCAGGCTGGCGTGTCCCTTTTCCACCTCGTCAAACAGGCAGGCCAAAATATACGTCTTGATGGTGCTGGCCGTCTCCACCTTTTCGTTCGCATGTACTGCGATCACATTTCCATGGAGGTCGTCCGCATAAATACACATCTTGCCGTCATAGCTCGCAAGCTCAGCGGCGATTCTTTTTTCCAAAGTAAGTCTCGAATCCATTTTTCTTCTCCCGGTTCTGTCCTTCTCTTCGCGTTTCTCCTTCTCCGCATGTCCTTCCCACCAACGTGTCAGAAAATGCTTCCCACCGCATACAGGCCCTCCGCCAGGTCCTTTCTGTAGTCCGCATCCTCGGGCCGCAGGCTGTTATACACCACACCGCTGTTCCCCGCCTTTCCCGTGGAATGAATGTATCTGCCCCCTCCTGTGTACATGGCGATATGCCCCGGAAAATACAGAAGGTCCCCTGGCTTCATGTCCGCCCGCCTGATCTCGTGAACCGGATAGCCCTCCACAATCTCCGCATCCCGATAGATTAGGACCCCGTTTCGCATATAACTTGCCGAGGTCAGGCCCGAGCAGTCGATCCCCGGCGTGGAACGACCGCCCCAGCGGTACTGGACACCCAGGTAGGTTTTGGCCGTCTCCACCACATCCCGGCGAAGCTGTTCCTCCTCGATTCCCTGCTTCTGGACAATCCCCCCCTCAAAGACACCCTCCTGGGAAAACTTCTTTTCTCTCAGGTATTGATCTCTCGCATACCCTTCTCTCCCGTCTGCCAGCCGTACCTTCGCCCAGCCCTCCGATCCATGGGAGAGCACCTCCACCAGACTTCCCCGGAACAGGCTCGAAAGCCGCACTCCCTCCACAGCAGGGACGGAGAGAACGTCCAGGCAAAGAGCGTCTGTCACCCATAGATCGGAAGCCTCCCATGTCCTTGCGTCCGCCAGGCTCAGGCAGCGCACGTCCTTCGCCGGGATAAATCCCGTATAGCCGTAGAAGGTTCGGACTGGGAAATACCCGGCCGTCTCCTCCCCCGTCACCTCAAGAAGCATGCCGCAAAGCCCTTCGTCCGCAATGGCGGAAACTGTCTCTCCTTTGGACTCTTTCTCCGTGAAGGGGCCCTCATAAATGGTACTCACCGGCTCCGTCACCACCGCACATTTCCTGCTCACTTCATCCATTCCTCCGCCTCTTTTTCGTCTGCCAGCACAAAGTGTCCCGGCCGAAGCTCTCTCCATTCCGGCTCCCTTGCCGAATAATCGTGCATCTCCGGATTATAGACCAGAAGCTTCTTCTCCCGCTCATGCTTCGGATCCGGCATAGGAATGGCCGAGAGGAGCGCTCTGGTGTAGGGATGGATGGCATGACGGATCAGTTCCTCCGTCTCCGCCATCTCCACAATCCTCCCTTTGTGAATCACGGCGATCCGGTCCGTGATAAACCGCATGACCGACAGGTCATGGGCAATGAACAGATAGGTAATCTGGCGCTTTTTCTGCATGTCCGCCAGCAGGTTCAGCACCTGCGCCCGAACCGACACGTCAAGGGCCGAGATGGGCTCGTCGGCAATGATAAACTCCGGATTCATGATCAGGGCCCTGGCGATCCCGATCCTCTGTCTCTGTCCGCCGGAAAACTCGTGGGGAAACCGGCTGGCAAACTCCGGGAGCAGTCCCACGTCCAGGATGGCCTGCTCCACCCGCTCCTTCCGCTCTTCCCTGCCAAGCCCTTTCTCAATGTTCATCAGCCCCTCGCTGATGATCTCATCCACCTTGGCCCGCTCGTTTAAGGATGCCTGGGGATCCTGGAAAATCATCTGAATCTCCTTGATCACCCTCCGGTCAAGCTCCTTCGAAATCGTTCCGTTGATCTTTTCGCCCTTGTACAGGACCTCACCGCCCGAGGAGGGAACGATCCGCATGATGGCCCGGCCGATGGTGGTCTTGCCGGAGCCGGACTCGCCCACCAGCCCGAAGGTCTCCCCCTTGTAAATCTTGAAATTCACCTTCTTGACCGCATGGAATTTCTTCTTTCTCCCGCCATAGGTCACGTCCAAATCCTTCACTTCCAGCAGAATTTCTCTCTCCATCAAACCAGACCTCCATTCCGAATCTTCTCTATCACCGCCGGCGGCTCCACCCTGGGTGCCCGGGGATCTAGCAGCCAGGTCTTGGCCTTATGGGTCGGCGAAATCTGAAAATAAGGCGGCGCCTTGACAAAATCGATTTTCAAGGCTTTCGGGTTCCTGGGCGCAAAAGCATCCCCCCGGATCTCCGTAAAGAGGTTTGGCGGTGTACCCGGAATGGAAAACAGATCCGTCCCCTTCACGCCAATCTGAGGCAGGGAAGACAGAAGCGCCTGCGTGTAAGGATGCCTCGGGTCATAAAAAATATCCTCGCTGGTGCCGATCTCAATGATGTCTCCCGCATACATGACCGCCACCCGGTCTGCGATATTGGCCACCACGCCCAGGTCATGGGTGATCAGAATGACGGACAGATGGTATTTATGCCGAAGCTCTTTGAGCAAGTCCAAAATCTGCGCCTGGATGGTTACGTCCAGGGCCGTGGTGGGCTCGTCGC
>CAJUOF010000342.1 GCA_910587905.1 uncultured Lachnospiraceae bacterium | reverse complement strand
TTCAACTTTTTCTGTCCACACTTATATACTAACACCACTTCACCTTCGTCATTCAGCCTCTTCACTGATCTCCTTCGCCAGTTGTACAATCTCAAAGGCATACCGCCTTTTGCCATTTTCCAGCAGTTTTCTATAAATCGGATAATTGACGCAGATCCCGACGATCCCCAAAATCCCGGTGGCAATCCCGACAGCCATAAAAAAAGCCCCCCCATTCCCGATCACATTCATGGACAGACACATTCCCACGCCAAACACAAGCGTCATCATAACTCCGAACGTATAGACAAAAACGTTCGCTTTCCATTTCGCCTTTCGGTCCAATTTCTTCAAAGCAACCACCTTAGAAGCTTCCTTCGGCGCATACTCACTGGCAATCGCCTCTGCATAAATCTTATCTGTGTTCATGGTGATATCTCCTCTAAATGATATTTCAGCCCTTGCTGATAAAACAATCATAAAAGATCCACCCACAAAACAGAACAACATCTTTCACACTTTGTGTCGATTTTTAAATCTTCTATACTTTTCACAAACACTTAAAGCCTCCCGAAACCGCCCCCGTGGGACAGACCGACCGGCACTTCCCGCACCGGATACATTCCGGGCTGTTTACATTCTTCGTGACCTCCACCCCCATGGGACAAGCACGCTCACAGGCCCTGCAGCCGACACACTTCTCCCCGTCCAGGCGCATCTGATAAAAACTAAACTGGTTAAACACCGAATAAAAAGCACCCAGCGGACAGAGATACCGGCAGAACGGGCGATGGACAAACATCGAAAAGATCAGAATCCCCGCCAAAACCACAACTTTCCACTGAAACAAAAAACCAGCCAGTTCCCGGAGCATGGGATTGGCAATCATCTGCGGAAAACCGCCGCCAAGCGTTCCGGCCGGACACAGAAATTTACAAAAATAAGGCGGATTGACGCCACTCTTCGTCACCGCAAAAACCGGAAGAGCAATCACGAGCACCAAAAACACCACATACTTCAGATACCTGGCCGGCCGGTCGATCCTCCCCGGCACCCTCCATTTGGGAACCGGAATCTTGTGAAGCAGATCCTGCACCAGCCCAAAAGGGCACAAGAGGCCACAGACCAGCCGGCCAAGGACAATACCAAACAACATGAGAAAACCCAGCACATAAAAAGGAACATGCCGGCCACTGCCGCCAAGTGCCGCCTGCAAAGAGCCGATGGGACAGGCCCCAAGAGCCCCCGGACAAGAATAACAGTTGAGGACCGGGACACAGAGCGCCTTACTTTTTCCAGTAAACAGCTTCCCCCTCACAAATCCCGCCGCATATCCGTTAAAAAACACGGCAGACAAAAGCTGTACCTTACGCTGAAAAGAGACCCTCCCTCTTCCCTTCCCCTTCTTCCTTCGATTCTCCTCCATCCCTTTCCTCCCAGTCTCCCGAATCCCATACAAGTCCCCGCCGGCGGCCTACGCCCTGCCCCAATAAGCCTCCAGAAATGAGACAATCTCCCCGGCCCCGGGCGGGCAGCCCTTTAAGGAATGGCGGCATCCGCCGGTACACCGTCCGACTCCGATCTCCCCGGCCTTCCCCCGCTAGCCCTGCCCAATGGCAATGGGATACTGTAACAGCCGTTTTTCCAGAAGGCCCGCCTCGTCCACCCGGTTCAAGGCATGAATCAGAGAGCCATAGCAGGCATCCTCCGCCTGCACATACCGGGCGAGCTTCTCCACCCGCCTGGCCGGTCTTCCAGAAGACGGGGCAGACACCGGCGCATTCAAAACATGGAGCTTCGCACCGGCCAGGTCGGACGAGCCCCCCCCCTAGCGCCTCGGCCATCCCGATATAGGGAACCTCCGACACGGCGAAGCCCATGGCCTCGCAGACAAAGGCGTCGCAGAGCACCGGGTCGGCAAAGCCCAGGATCCGGTCCATGGGAACGGGATCCCCCCCCTCCTCAAAATCCAGGTCGCCGCAGATATTGTCCACCAGGATAAAGTCATTCTTCACCACCGTGTTCAGGTGGGCGATGGGCTTATGGAGCCCCAGGGTGTGGAACCTGCGCTTCTCACTGTTGGGGATCACGCCCTTGTTGTTTTTCAAGGCGCAGGTCACCGTGGTCTGGCAGTGGCCCTTGAGCACCGGCACGTTGATCATGAAATCCACCGCAAGCGCCGAATCACAGACCTTGATCCTCATCCCGGAGGCGTCATACTCCCGAAAGCCGTCCTTCTGGAGATCCACAAAAGGAACCTGATACCTCTTAAGAATGGGCTCATAGCCGGCCGCCCTCAGAGCATGGGCCGTGTCCGCCCCCACCCAGGAGCCCTCCATGACCGTGATCTTGGAAAAACCCTGCTCCCTCAGATACGCAATCGTCCCCTCCACAAGCTCCCCGTGAGTCGTGGCCCCCTGAGAGGGCGCACTGGCCGCCACCAGATTCGGCTTGATCCCGACTGAGGCGCCCCTGTCCCCGATCATGTCCGAGAGCCCCGCCTCAAAAAGGAGCCGCTTCGTCATTTCCAGATAATCCGTCCCATGAATCAGATACACGTCATTCTTCCTCATCCATTTCTCCTCTCCCACGCCGGACATTGCCCATGATCATCATCTCCTATTATAAGCCCTTTCCTCCAAAAATGGCAAGACAGATTTCCCGTCTTGTGAGCGCCTCCCCCGTCTTTAGGATTTAGCACTATGATTCTTTAGGAGTAATTTAATACCCGATACACTGTTAGTCAGCATATATGCTGGCTTTTTTCTTTTCCCAATACTTGACAAATTTTTTATTT
>CAJUOF010000341.1 GCA_910587905.1 uncultured Lachnospiraceae bacterium | reverse complement strand
CTCGACTGCGGGAATCCCCATGGCCGAAAGGACCTCCTTGGTGATGGGCACCTGCTCGTGGAGCTCGTCCGGCATCCTCTTCCTGGTTCCTTTATACGCCTCATAAAGTTTGTGGCGGAAGGTGGGCGCCTTCACGTCAAAGGCCACCGCCAGGTATTCCGGCGCCTCCTCGTCCAGAATCTTAAGCAGAATATTTAAAAATCCGTATACCGCATTGGTGTGGAGCCCCTCAAAATTGGTCATCCCCGCATGGATGCCGTAAAAGGCCCGGTTCAAAATGCTGTATCCGTCGATCAGTACAATCTTTTCCTTCATAGTTCTTCCTTTCCCTCCTGCCTGGACAGCCCCCATCTAAAATCCGTATTGGAAAAGAGCCCTACAGCACCCCAAGATCCGAAAAAATCCGAAGCTGGAACAGCACTGCAAGAAGCGTGCACCAGAACGCCGTCGTATAGATCACATAGCGAAGTCCCTGCAGAAAATGGCGCCTTTTGATCAGCCGTTCCGAGTGCTCCAGTTCTTCCTCCAGCGCCCCGTCCAGATCATAAAGCTCCTTGACCTCCTCGTCCTCATGCTCCAACTGCAAAATTCCCAGGTACAGTGTATAGTAAACGTTCAGTTCTTCCCTGCACTCGCCGCAGGAACGGATATGGGTGACAAAGCCCTCCAGTTTGTCCGGCGGAAGGCTTCCGTCTATATAATCCGTGATCTGCGCCTGAATTTCCATACAGCGGTTCATAAGAACCCTCCTTCAACCATAAAAAGTCCTTTAACAGTATAGCATGTTCCGTGGAAATTTAACAGTAAAAATTGTGCGTCGAGGAACGGACGACAAAAGCAGGGGAATTTTCTCCCCCTGCCGCACTCTATGGCTCACGCCAACTTCTGTATTTTCTCCTCCTGCTCAGCCATCTTCTGCTTCAGAAGGGCCACGTCCGCCTCCAAGGCGTCCAGGCGCTCTTCCGTCCGCTCCTGCCGCTCTTCCTCACAGGAACAGCCGTCTCCCAGAAGGAGCATCTGGGGCACGACCACATGCTCCACCTTCCGCTTGAGATACCGGACCTCCTCTTTCGCATCCGACAGGTCAAACTTGAAGGTCACCATGTCGATCTTAAAGATCCCCACGTCCGCCTTAAATCCTGCCGTCTCCTCCTTCAAACTCTGGATATCCTCTTTTATCGGCTGTATTTTGGCTGTCTCCGAGAGCACCCGTTCCATGTCGGCCTTCAGATCCCCGACATCCGTCCCAAGGCTTTCCAGACCCGCCTTCATCGGCTGTAATTCAGACTTCAACAGTTCCTTCAGCGATCCGGACACTGCCTCCAGATCCCGATTCGTCAAGGTCATCCTTACACCTCCTCGCTCTGGTCTCCATTATACCACGGGCCAGGCGGGTTTGTCAGCCATTTTTTTCCGCCCTGCGACAAAAGCCGACACTTCCCTCACCGAACCAGAGCCGGATACTTCTCCTTGTTCCTGCGCTTGCACTCATACATGGCCGCATCCGCCTGCTGAAGAATCTCGTCCAAGGTCCATTCGTTATCCTTCCCCTCAACCTCCACGATCCCATAGCTGAAGCTGCACTGGTATTCCCCATTGTCCACAGCCTGGAAGCTTTCCAGGATCTCCGCCATCTTCCGGTCGATCAGGTCCTTGATGCGGCCCGTGAGAACCAGGCAGAACTCGTCCCCGCCGCTCCTGGCAAAGGTATCGTCGTTTCGGAAATTGCTTCGAATCACCTCCACGAAGGTCTGGATGTAAATGTCCCCCTCCAGATGGCCGAAAGTGTCGTTGACATACTTTAAGCCGTCCAAATCCAGGTAACAGAGAGTGGCCTCCCGCCGCTCCTTCAAAATACCGTCCATGTATTCCTCGAAAAACAGACGGTTCCGGATGCCGGTCCCAGGATCCCGGTAAGCCTTGCTGGTCAGCGCGTGGGCCATCTTCTTTTCATCTGTGATGTCCACCACGATATGGACATGGGAATTCTTATCCTTCCATTCCACCGGGAAAGACGTGATGCGGTAGAAGGTTTCGTTCTCGCCCTCGACCTCCCACACATTGTACTGGTCCGCACTGCCATATTCCGCATCGTTCCACTCCAGAAGTTCCGACTGGAAGGAAAGCCGCTTCTTGCAGGTCTCACAGACCGCATCTTTTCCGTCCTCCCCGTTCCGCCGTTTGTTGCAGTACAGGATCTCCTTGCTGTCCGTATCCACCACCAGAAGCCATTCATTTCGCCGGCTGAGAAGCTCCACTAAAAGCTCATTGTCATTCTCAATCAGCGCCGCATGACGGCCCGCCTTCGCCGTCTCCTCCTGAAAGGCCTCCATCCGCTCCCGGATCCGGAAAAGACTTCCATACAATCTCCCCAATTCGCCGTCCATCGGAACATCCCACTCCGAACGAGCGGCAGACAAATCCCCCGAAGCCAGCGCCTCCGCGAAATCCAAAAGCGCTGCAAACCCCTGATGAAACTCTTTGTCATACATTGAAACAGCTACCTCCCATAAACTCCCGGAGCAGAGAATTGTTCGGGATATTGTCACTGACCACCGTCAGAAAGTAATCAAAAAACTTGAGCAGGCGCTTGGCCTCCACGTACTCCGGCGCATCCTTGGGAATCCCGAAGAGAAGCGGCTCCGCATAAGGCTTGAGCACCGCCAGTTCATAGATCAGCGCCGAATTGAACACCACGTCCGCCGACTCCTGATAAGGGAAGATATTCTCCTCCTCCCCCCTCCGGACAGAAGGCCACATGGCGATGGTATCCTTTGCGGCCGTTCCCCTGGTTCTGGCGTCCCGCACGATCCGCCGGATCAGCCGCCCGTCGGTGCTGGGGATCCGATTGTGCTCGTCCACGTTGAGCTGTGTCAGCGCACTGATGTAGATCCGGTACTTGTTCTCCGGCGCCAGGCTGTAAGAGAGCTTGTCGTTGAGGCCGTGGATTCCCTCGACCACCAGGATATCCTCCTCCCCCAGCGTCAGCGTGTCGCCCCGGTACTCCCGCTTGCCCTTCTTAAAATTAAACGTGGGCATGGCCACCGTCTTCCCCGCCAAAAGCTCCGTCATGTCCTTGTTGAACTGCTCCACATCGATGGCTTCCAGGCATTCAAAATTATACTCGCCGAATTCATCCTTGGGCGTATCCTCCCGGTTGACAAAATAATTGTCCAGAGCGATGGGATGGGGCTTAAGGCCCAGCGTCCGAAGCTGGATGGAGAGCCGGTGAGAAAAACTGGTCTTTCCCGAAGAAGAAGGCCCGGCGATCATGACAAACTTCTTCTTCCGATCCGAAGCAATTTCCGTGGCGATCTCCCCCAGCCGCTTCTCCATGAGCGCCTCCTGCACCAGGATCAGATCGCCCACAGAACCGTTCACGATCCACTCGTTGAGATCCCCCACCGTGTCCACGCCCAGCGTCTCCCCCCACCGGGAAGACTCCTTCTGGCAGCGGTAGACCTTCTCACCAGGCTGGAAATCCGGAACCACCTCCGGCTCCCGCTGGACCGGCATCTGAATCACAATGCCCCCGTCAAAAGGATAGAGCTTAAAATATTTGAGATAGCCCGTATCCGGCACCATATAGCCATAATAATAATCTTCAAAACCACGGATCCGGTACAGGTTGACCCTGGAAACCCTCCGGTAACGGAACAGCTTTTCCTTGTCATGCATCTCATACAGCCCGAACAGCCTCACCGCCTCGTCGGTGGAAACATTCCGCTTGTCAATGGGAATCTTCTCTTCCACCAGCTCTCGCATCTTTGCCTCCACCCGTTCCACAAAGGTCCCGTCCACCGTGACCCGTCCCCGGATGTCCACATAAAGCCCCTTACTCACGGAAAAATCCACCAGCACCTTATCCAGGTTCTCCCGGCCTGCCACCTTGTAGATCGCTTTCACCAGCAAAAAGACCATACTGCGGTGATAGGTCTGGATGCCCGGTCCGTCCGCCGCCGTAAAAAACCGAACATGGCTGCCGTCCCTCACTGTTTTATGTAATTCTGCCAGCTTTCCGTCCACCGACGCAAGCAGGATGTCGTGGGCATACTCTCCCTGCACCTGCCTTGCAAGAGACAAAAGGGTGCTCTGCTCTTCCACCTCAAGCGCTCTGCCATCAACCGTTACCTTCCACATAAAAATCCCTCCAGAATCCTCTTATAGTATTTGATAAGGATACGCCACAGGCGCCCGGACTACCCTGAGCCCGTCCCCTGCCGCTTCCAGTTTCTCCGCCACTGCATCCACAAACAAATGCTCCAGCCCATAATGGCCGGCATCCACCAAAGACACTCCCTCGGCCAGAAGATCCAGCCCCTCGTGATGCCCCATGTCCCCGGTGATGAGCACGTCGGCCCCGGCCAAAAGCGCCGCCTTCGCCATACTCTTTCCCGAGCCGGGAGAAATAGCCGCCCTGCGGACAACCCTCCCGGAACCATAGACCGTCACGGCCGGAATCCCGAACCGCTCCTTCACAGCCTTGGAAAGTGCCTCCACCGTCATGGGCTCCCGAAGCTCTCCCACCTTTCCGATCCCCACCGGGACCCCATCCTGCTCTCCCGTCACCTCAAGGGGCAAAACCGTCCCCAAAAACAGGTCAAACCGCTCCGCCGCCAGGTCCGCCATCCCGCCTTTTGCGATGTCGAAGCTCGTATGGCCGCTGTAGCAGGAAATGTCCGCCCGGACAAGCGACAACAACCGTCTCCCCAAGGCATCCCGGTCACTCACATGCTTCATTCCGCCAAAAATCAACGGATGATGGGTAATGAGCATGTCGGCACCTGCCTCAATGGCCGCCTCCACAACCGTCTCCGTGGCGTCCAGGGCCACATAGACCGTCCGCACTTCCTTCTCCGACCGGCCTGCCAGAAGGCCTACATTGTCCCAGGAACAGGCCAGGGCCTCCGGCCACTTTTCGTCAAACCAGGCCGCAATCTCCCCACAGGTTCTCATTCCACACACTCCTTTCCGCCGTTTCAGGCAATTGCATAACATGAGAGTTGCAGGAACATTCCGGCAATATGTCCGTCCAAAGCCTGTCCAGCCAAACGCTCCGGCAAGCCCGAGACCACAGAAGCCATTCGGGAAAGAGTCCCTCCTGTCTTCCACGGTCTTGCCTCCACGGCTGGAAAGGCTTTTCCCGGAAATATTGCCGGAATATTCCATGTTCTTGAGTTTCGCAATTACTTGTAATCGCCTGCTTCCGCCGCCTCCGCCAGGGCAATGGCCCCGGAAAGAAGGGAAAGCTCTCGTTCCACCTGCAAAAGCCGCTCCCTCGCACGGTCCGTCCCCGCCGATAAGAGTTCTTCTCGCACGGCTTCATAAATCCGCCGCTCCTTCCGAAGGAAATCAAGGACTACTGGACTTCCCGAGCGGAGCAGATGCCGCCCGTAAGCAAGCTCCAGATCACTCCAGGGTGGCTCTTCTGCCTTCCCCGGCACGGCTCTGATCACCGTGTAAAACTTCCCTTCGTCAAGAACCATGTCCTCTTCCAGAATCCCAAAACCCTCTTCCAGAAGATAACGGCGCACACCGGAAATCTCCGACTGGGGGGAAATCACCAGATACTTGAGTGACCGGATCACCTCCCGCCCTTCCGTGAGGATCCGGATCATCAAAGGCCCTCCCATCCCGGCCAGGACCGCCCCGTCCGCCTCCCCCGGCAAAAGAGCCGAAAAGCCGTCACTCAGTCTCAACTCCACCTTTCCGGAAAACCCACGCTCCTCTACGTGGGCCCTCGCCCTGGAAAGAGGGCCCTTTCCCACGTCCATGGCAATGGCCGACGAGATCCGCCCTTCCTCCAGCAGCCGGATCGGCAGATACCCGTGATCCGTCCCAACATCCGCCAGAACGCCCCCTGGCTCCACCATGGCCCCAATAGCCCGGAGTCTTGGCGAAAGAAACAGCCGCCCCTCCCCCGCCTTAAAGCCTTTTTCCTTATTTCCCTTATCCATCCGTCTCTCCCCCACTGAGCCTTATCCATCCCACAATCCCTCACAACCCGAGAAATCAGGGAGAAACATAGTTTTTTCTAAGCCGAAACCGTATGAAAGCCGCCGGTACTTAGAGGGTTCCGAGTGTAAGCGAGAGAAGCCTCTTACGTACCGTTGCGAGCTTTCATGAGCGGGAGCGTGTTTCGGCGTGAAAAGAACCTTGTTTCTTCCGTCACTACTCCAAAAAATCCTTCAGCTTCCGGCTCCTGCTGGGATGCCTGAGCTTCCTGAGGGCCTTGGCCTCAATCTGCCGGATCCGCTCCCTGGTCACGTTGAACTCCCGGCCCACCTCCTCCAAAGTCCGCCCCTCGCCGTCCAGAAGCCCGAACCGCATGCAGAGCACCTGCCGCTCCCGGTCCGTCAACGTGTGAAGCACCTCGCCAAGCTGTTCCTGAAGCATCGAAAAATCCGCCGCCTCCGCCGGCACCTGGATCCGATCGTCCTGGATAAAGTCCGACAGATGGCTGTCGTCCTCCTCCCCCACCGGTGTCTCCAGAGAGACCGGCTCCATGGAAAACCGCATGATCTCCCTCACCTTGTCTGGAGAAAGCTTCATATGCTCCGCAATCTCCTCTGGGCTCGGCTCCCGCCCGTACTCCTGGGTCAGCTTTCTGGAAACCCGGATGACCCGGTTGATGGTCTCCACCATGTGGACCGGGATGCGGATGGTCCTCCCCTGATCCGCAATGGCCCTGGTAATAGCCTGACGGATCCACCAGGTCGCATAGGTGCTGAACTTATACCCTTTCCGGTAGTCAAACTTCTCCACGGCCTTCATAAGGCCCAGATTCCCCTCCTGGATCAAGTCCAAAAACTGCATTCCCCGGCCCGCATACCGCTTGGCTACACTCACCACCAGTCTAAGGTTCGCCTCCGCAAGCCGCCTGGCAGCGTCCTCGCTCCCCTCCTCGATCTGCCTGGCCAGCCGAACTTCTTCCCCAGGCGTGAGAAGCGGCACCTTCCCGATCTCCTTCAGATAAAGGCGCACTGGGTCTTCCTCCGAAGCCCCTTCGATCTCCTTCTGCAGCGGGAGAACCTCCTCTTCCGCCTCTTCCGGAAAAACCTCTGCAAACCCGCTCCGTATCTCCACTCCTGCGGCTTCCAGTACCTGGAACGTCCTGTCGATGCAGTCTGCGCTCAGACTGTCCTCCCCAAGCACCTCCATGATGTCCTGATAGTCCAGAATGTTTTTCCTCTGTGCCGCCAGCGAAAGCAGGCTCGCCAGCTTGTCCTCCAGTCGGAGATTCACCGCCTCCATATAACTCCCATCCTTCCGTCACCGTCTACTGCTGTTGCACAAAGTATTTCCTTAATTGAGAGAAATATGCAGTCCGTTTATGCCGGCCTGCTCCTTCATGAGCTTTTGCAGAAGAGAAACATCCGTCACGTTCCGAATCCGTTCCTCCAGACTGTGCCGCTTCACCCGCTTCACCGTCTCCGAAAAAGCCCGCTCCTGTTCTTCCTTAGTCAGTTCCGAAAGAGAAGTGTTAAACAGCGATGCCACTTCCTTATATTCATCCTCGTCGTTGATAAAATGATTCAAAACATCTGCCGGTGAAATCTTCCCGGCCTCCAAGCCCTCATAGACCATCCCGGCCACCCGCCGGAACAAATCCTCCGTGAAATCCTCCGGTGAAAGAATCCCCTTCACCGCCGGATACACCCGGGCATCCTCGACCATCCAGGTGAGAAGAATCTTCTGGGACTGGCGGATTCCGTCCGGCCGCTCCCGCTTCTCATCCCGCCTGACCGTCTTTCTGGCGCCACTGGAAAGCCCCGCTCGGCCGCCCATGGCATTCACCAGCCCCTTCAAACTCTCATAGTCGATCAAGTACTGTCTGGCCGCCGCCTCCATATAGTTTTCCCGCTCCAATCGCTCCGTAAACTGCAAAAGCTTTTCCGCGAGAGCATTGTGAAAGGCAGTCTTCTGCTCCGGATCATTCATGTCATACTGGCCGTACAGCACATCCGTCTCAAAAAGAAAGCTGTTCTTCGCCTGGGCAATTCGTTCCTCCAGGGCCTCCGGTCCCAGAGCCTTCACAAATTCATCCGGATCCTTATAAGGCTTTAGGCTCAAAACCTTCGCCGAAATACCGGCCTCCTTAAGAATCGGGATAGCCCGAAGGGCTGCCTTTACTCCCGCCCCGTCGCTGTCATAAGTTAAGACTGCCTGCTCCGTGTAACGGCGGAGCAGATTGGCATGGCCGGACGTGAAGGCCGTCCCCAGAGAAGCCACCGCATGGGTAAAACCTGCCTGGTGCATGGAAATCACGTCCATGTAGCCCTCGCAGAGCAGGATATAAGGCTTCCTGGCTGTCCTGGCAAAATTGAGCCCATAGAGATTCCGACTCTTGTCAAAAACCCTCGTTTCCGGAGAATTCAGATATTTGGGCTCTCCCTCCCCCATGACCCGTCCGCCAAAACCGATAATCTTCCCGTTCACATCCATAATGGGAAACATGACCCGGTTCCAGAATCGGTCGTGGGCGCCCCGCTCCTCGAACTTCACCAGTCCGCTCTCCTTCAAAAGGTCATCCGCAAACCCCTTCTTCCTCAGATACCGGTAGAGGTCGTCACTGTACATGTTGGAATAGCCAAGGCCGAAATGTCGAATGGTCTCCTCCGAAAGCCCCCGGCCCCGCAGATATTCCAGAGCCCGGCCTCCGTTCGCTCCCATGAGCTGATAATAGAAATACCGCCCGGCCTCCTTGTTGACCGCAAGAATTCTGGCCCGAAGATCCGCCTGCCTCCTCGCCTCGGCACTCTCCTCCCCCTTGGGAAGCTCCACCCCGGCCCGCTCGGCAAGAACCTCCATAGCCTCCCGGAACGTATAATTTTCATATTCCATCAGGAACGTGATCACATTCCCCCCGGCCCCGCACCCGAAACAGTAATACATCTGCTTTCCCGGCGTCACCGAAAAAGACGGCGTCTTTTCATTATGGAAAGGACAGAGTCCGAAATATGTACTGCCCTTCTTCTGCAGCTTAACATAGGAAGAAATCACGTCCACGATGTCACTTCTGGCGCGGACCTCCTCCACCAGTTCATCTGGATAATACATAACTCCCCTCCGTCAGCTCTTCCACGCCTTCGGCACAAACAACTCCGTAAACGTGTCGATGGCATACCCGTCGCTCATGCCCGCAATATAGTCACAGACCACCCGCTCCTTGGACTCCCCCTGCTCCATCAGGCACCGGTACTCCTCCGGGAGCTCCCCCGTGTGCCTTCGATAATAGTCAAAGAGCGCAATCAGAAGATCCTTGGCCTTCGGATCCTCCTCCTTGGAGACACTGTTGGTATAGACATGCTCAAACATGAAGCTCCGAAGCTTCCCCATGGCCTCCTCCACCTCCGGGGACATGCAGATTTCCGGCTTTCCCACGCTCTCCCCGATGATGTTGTGGATGATGGTGTTGAGCCGCTCTCTTACGGTATGCCCCAAAACGTCCGTATATTCCGGCGGAAGCTCCCTCTCTGTGAGAATCCCCGCCCGGATCGCGTCGTCAATGTCATGGTTGATGTAGGCGATCTTGTCCGAAAGGCGCACCACCTTCCCCTCCAGCGTTGCAGGATTCCCCGACGTCCGGTGGTTCAAAATACCGTCCCGCACCTCCCAGGTCAGATTGAGGCCTGCCCCGTTCTTCTCCAGCCGCTCCACCACCCGCACGCTCTGCTTATAATGGGCGAAGCCGCCCTCACAGACAGAATTGAGTGCCGCCTCCCCCGCATGGCCAAAAGGCGTGTGTCCCAGATCATGGCCAAGGGCGATGGCCTCCGTCAGCTCCTCATTGAGCCGCAGAGACTTGGAAATACTCCTGGCAATCTGGGCCACCTCCAAGGTGTGGGTCAGCCTGGTTCGGTAATGGTCCCCCACCGGGGAGAGAAAGACTTGGGTCTTATGCTTCAGCCGCCGAAACGACTTGGAATGGAGAATCCGGTCCCGGTCCCTCTGATAGGCCGGACGGATGTCGCAGGGCTCCTCCTCCCTCTGCCGCCCCCGAGTATGTTTGCTGAGCGACGCATATGGGCTTAGGGTCGCCTCCTCCAAAGCTTCCATCTGTTCCCTGATATTCATTCCCCCGCCTCCCCTGTGCATAATATATAGCAGACGACATAAATCGTTTCTTTATGGCGTCTGCCGCGCCGATTTTTTCTGCGCATAGGCGCAGAATCCATCTTACAAAAATCGTGCGCTTCCCCCAGAGGGCTAATAGCAAACAGCAAATATTTTTGTCGTTTACTATTAGAGTATACCACATTCCCTTTGGAACGCAAAGGAAATCCCTTCGCCTTTTTTTGATAAATATGCAAAAATAAGAAAAAAGAAAGAAATAGGGAAAAAATAGAGAATTATCCAATAATATAATTTTTAGGATTTTTACGGAAAATTCACTTTTCCCTTGTCCCTTTTGCGATTTTATTGTAAACTAGAGAGAAATGACTATTTTGGAGGGAAAAGTATGGAACAAACGACAAAAAGAAGCAGTTTCTCCGGAAAGCTGGGATTTGTCCTGGCCGCATCCGGTTCTGCGGTAGGACTCGGCAATATCTGGAGGTTTCCTTATCTGGCGGCCAAATACGGCGGAGGGATTTTCCTCTTAGTCTACTTGATCCTGGCCGTCACCTTTGGTTTTGCCTTGATGGTGGCAGAGATCGCCATCGGCAGAAAAACCAGGCAGAGTGCCATCCACGCTTACGGCGTCCTCGACAAGCGCTTCCGCTTCCTGGGGCCTCTGGCCTCCCTGGTGCCCATCATCATCACGCCCTACTACTGCGTAATCGGCGGATGGGTCATCAAATACCTGGCCGTCTATGGAACCGGCGGCGGTGCCACCCTGGCGGGCGACAACTACTTCAGCGAGTTTATCTCGTCCACCTCGCCCATGGTGTGGTTCATCATCTTCGTGGCCATCACCGTGATCATTGTCATGACCGGCGTGGAAAAAGGCGTGGAGAAGGTCAGCAAGGTCATGATGCCCCTGTTGGTGCTCCTTTCCTTAGGAATCGCCGTCTACTGTCTGACCTTGCCCGGAGCCATGGAGGGCGTGATCTACTACCTGAAGCCAGACTTCAGCAAGTTCTCCGCAACCACGATCCTGGCTGCCATGGGACAGTTGTTCTACTCCATGTCCCTTGCCATGGGCATCATGATCACCTACGGCTCCTACATGAAGAAGGATTCCCATCTGACGGCGTCCGTCCATCAGATTGAAATCTTTGACACGGGCATCGCGTTTTTGGCCGGCCTGATGGTCATCCCCGCCGTGTTCTCTTTCAGCGGCGGTGCCAACGTCAATGCGGGTCCCGGCCTCATGTTCATGACGCTCCCGAAGGTGTTCGGAAGCATCGCGGTCACCAATATTATCGGGTTCCTGTTCTTCCTGCTGGTGCTGTTTGCGGCCCTCACCTCCGCCATCTCCCTGACGGAGACGGTGGTGTCCATCCTTTGTGACAAGACGGGGATGAAGCGAATGACCAGTTGTATCGTGACGGCGGTGATTCTCATTGTCCTTGGAAGCCTGTCGGCCCTCGGCTACGGCGTTCTCGCCCAGGTCCAGATCATCGGCATGGCCTTCTTAGACTTCTTCGACTTCGTCAGCAACAGCGTCCTGATGCCTGTCGTGGCTTTCCTAACCTGTATCCTGGTGGGCTACGTCATCAAGCCCCCGGCCGTGATCGAGGAAGCAGAGGCAGAAGGCGCCACCTTCAAAGGAAAAGGACTGTTCATCTTCGTGATCAAATACCTTGCGCCCATCTGCATCGTTGCGATCCTCGTGAGCTCCGTCTTAAGCGCCTTCGGCATCATCAGCATTTGATGACACCCGACAACCAGG
>CAJUOF010000340.1 GCA_910587905.1 uncultured Lachnospiraceae bacterium | reverse complement strand
CTTCCGATCTTGGACGCCCCAGATGGGAAGTACATTGTCATACTGAGCCTCAAACGCGTAGGCGGCGGCAGAGTTGTTGATGAGGCCGCCGGACAGAGCCTTCATGGCGATAAAACCCATCTCATGCTTTTTGCAGGCATTGACGATCTCGATGTCCTTTTCGGTGGCCAGATAGCAGAAAGGGAACTGCATGGTCTCGTAAAGATCGGACTCGATGGCTTCCATGGCTACATGGAGTCTGTGGTTGGTAATGCCGATGTGACGGACCTTTCCCTGCTCCTTCGCTTTGACGATGGCGTCATAGAGGCCGGACTCGTCGCCGGGCCTGGGACAGAAGGACGGATTGTGGAATTGAAGAATGTCCACATAGTCCGTCTGCAGATTTTTCAGGCTGGTATGTAAATCACTCCAGAAGCCGTCCGCATCCTGGGCCGCTGTTTTTGTGGAGATGAAAAGCTTTTCCCGGATACCTTTAAAGGCATAACCTACCTTTTCCTCGCTGTCAGAATAGGCTCGGGCCGTGTCAAAAAATTGGATTCCGTTTTCATAGGCTTTTCGGAGAAGCTTGGCGGCCTCTTCCTTGGAGATCCGCTGAATGGGAAGCGCGCCGAAGCCGTTTTTATTGACGGTGATCCCCGTCTTGCCAAGTGTCACTGTAACCATAAAATACCTCCTCGCAGAATGTCATACGTTAAGAGCACAGAAACTCTTATTGAAAAGTATATCTGCCGCCGGAGAGAATGTCAACAAAACCTTTTTTCTGGCAGTTGACAAACAAAAAGGGGAGTGTTATAATTACATTCGCTAACACGCTTTAAAGTGCTAAAGCAATCGGAGGAGAAAACCATGACATCAAGAAAAGGCAATTTGATGGGCGTCCGCCGCGACGTGAAGGTGGTCGACGCGACAGTCCGTGACGGAGGGCTCTGCAACAATTTTGAATTTACGGATGAATTTGTCCGGGAATTATATAAGACGAATATTAAAAGCGGTGTGGACTATATGGAGTTCGGCTACAAGGCCAGCAGGGCGCTGTTTGATGAGACAAAATTCGGGAAGTGGAAGTTCTGCAGGGAGGAGGACATTCGGGGCATCGTGGGGGAGAATGTCTCCGACATGAAACTTTCTGTCATGGCGGACGTGGGACGGTGTGATTACAGGACGGATTTCCTGCCGAAGTGTGAGAGCGTCATCGATATGGTGCGGGTGGCCTGCTATGTGCATCAGATTCCCGCGGCTGTGGAGATGATTGAGTATCTGCATGAGCTTGGCTATGAAACCTGCTGCAACATCATGGCGGTTTCCCAGGCCAATATGAACCAGATGGAGGAAGCCCTGGAGATGGTCTGTGATTCCAGCGTGGACGTGGTCTATCTGGTGGACAGCTACGGCTCCCTTTACCCGGAAAATGCCTCAGCCCTGGCCAGAGTTTACCTGGAGGCGGCGGAGAAAACCGGGAAAAAAGTGGGTTTTCACGGCCACAACAACCAGAATTTGGCTTTTGCCAACACCATTGAGACCATGTCCTACGGGATCTCTTACCTGGACGCCACGGCCCAGGGCATGGGGCGGGGAGCCGGGAACTGCGCCATGGAGCTTTTGCTGGGATTTCTCAAAAATCCCAAATACAACCTTTACAGTCTCCTGATTTTTATAGAGAAATACATGCTGCCCCTCAGGGAACAGGGCATTACCTGGGGCTTTGACCTCCAATATATGTTCACGGGACAGTTAAATCGCCATCCGAGAGAAGCCATCCAGTTTACGACAGAAAAGAGAAAGGATTACTGTGAGTTCTACAAGTCGCTTCTGGATAACTTCTAAAAATAAAAACGGAGATTGGGAGCCATTTTACTTCTGATGGAAAGCCTCGGAGAGATTCGGGGCTTTTTGCCATATTTACATGGATTCTCCTGCTTGCAATCCCCGGAAAACTGTGCTATCATACGTATAACAAATATAACGAAAGAGGCCGGGTGAGAGAATGATAATAAAGATTGATTTTAACAGCGACGAAGCGCTGTACATGCAGCTTCGGAACCAGATTATCGTTGGCATCGCCACCGACGCCATACGGGAGGGGGACGCACTCCCGTCGGTGCGGAGTCTGGCCGACACCATTGGAATCAACATGCATACAGTAAATAAGGCGTATTCGGTCCTCAGACAGGAAGGCTTTGTGAAATTGGACCGGAGAAGAGGGGCCGTGATCGCCGTGGATTTTGATAAGATCCGGGCGATGGAGGAGCTTGCGTCCGGCCTCCAGGTGCTGCTTGCAAAGGCAGCCTGCAAGAATATCAGCCGCACGGAGGTTCACGAGCTGGTGGATTCCGTACTGGATCAGTTCGAGTGTGCCTGCGGCAAAAAAGGGTTCAAAGACCCGGAAGAAGACCTTTGACAGCCTTTGAGTATAAGAGAGGAATCAGCCATGTTGTGTGAAAAATGTAAAGTGAGAGAAGCCAATATCCGCTATACAGAGGTGGTCGGCGGTGTCAAGACAGAGTATAACCTGTGCAGCCATTGTGCCAGGGAGATGGATTTCGGCCATTACAGCGCCGTGTTTGATACGGAATATCCCATCGGGAAGCTTTTGGCGGATCTGTTTGGGCTCAATGTGGAGGGCGGGGAGAATGACGAGCTGGACGCGGGCCAGGTGGTCTGTCCTACCTGCCATACGGCTTACAGTGATTTTGTGAAGGACAGCCGGTTCGGCTGCCCTGACTGCTACCGGGTCTTTGACCTTTTGATGAGTGAAAATATTAAGAAGGTGCAGGGGAATGATACGCATACGGGGAAGAAGCCGCTGCACAACCGCGGAGAGGGACAGACCCGGGCAGAGGGGAATGAGGAGGAGAAACTTTTAAAGAGCATTGAGCTTCTGGATTCCCGGCTCAGGGAGGCTGTTCAGGAGGAAGAGTATGAGGCGGCGGCCCGTTACCGGGACGAGATCAGAGAATTGAAGGAGAGGTTAAGTGAACATGCTTAAATGGTATCAGGAGACGGAAAACCAGCATGACGTGTTCGTGGCTTCCAGGATTCGGCTGGTGCGCAATCTCACGCATTACCCTTTTCCGGTGAAGCTTTCCGACGAAGGAAAGAGGGAGCTGGCAGGAAAGCTGGAGGAGGGGCTTAAGGAGATCGGAAGTGTCTGCGGCCAGGACTTTAGGCGGTTCTCCCTTTCCTCCATGGACGAGAGAGAGCGGGAGGCCCTCAGGGAGCGGCGCGCCCTTCACGGGGCAGGCGGGGAGAACGGATGTATGGGAAGTCTGCTCTTGTCGGAGGATGAGGCTGTGAGCATCACCTTGGCTGAGGAGGATCATGTGCGCCTCCAGTGCATGAGCGGACAGGCAGAGCTTTCAAAACTGTGGGAGGAGGCAGACCGGCTGGACGATTATATCAACGAGCGGTTTGACTATGCCTTCCATGAAAAATATGGGTATCTGACGGCCTATCCCACCAATGTGGGGACGGGTCTTCGGGCGGCGGTGACGCTGCACCTGCCTATGCTTTCGGCGGGGAAACGGTTTGGCAAGCTGGTGGCGGAGATCGGCCGGTTTGGAGTGGCTGTCCGGGGAGTTTATGGGGACGGGAATGAAAATTACGGTTCTCTGTATGAGATTTCCAATCAGAAGACTCTGGGAGTCACGGAGGAGGAGATCATCTCTTTAGTGAAGCAGATGGCGGACCGGCTGGCAGCCAGTGAGCGGAAGATGAAATCCGTGACATTAAAGAGCCATCGGGCGGATATGGAGGATGAGATCTTTAAGTCCTACGGGGTGCTCCGATATGCCAGGAAGCTGAGTGTAAAGGAGGCCATGACTTATCTTTCCCAGGTGCGGGCCGGGGAGATGGAGGGACTTCTGCAGCTTCGAAAGCCGATCAATCTTTATCGGCTGATGATGGAGATTCAGCCGGCGAATATTCGGATGCTTGTTCCGAAGGAAGAGGAAGGGGATCTGAACCAGGCCAGGGCCGCCTATATCCGTGAGATGCTTCCGGAACTGGTCTAAGACATAGAGGAGGACAACATGCATAACGACAGATTTTCGGGCAAGGCGGAGACGGTTCTCCGGCTCGCCGTAGAGATGGCAGGAGCCTTGGAACAGGGGTATGTGGGAACAGAGCATATCCTTTTGGGGCTTCTGCGGGAAGGCAGCAGCGCAGCCGCCCAGATCCTTGCCGACTATGGAGTCACAGAGGAACGGGTTTTGGCTCTGATCGAGAAGCTGATCGCACCGGCGTCTCCGGTGCACACGGCGGAACGGGGAGGATATTCGCCCAAGGCGGCCAGGATCCTGGAAAACAGCTACAAGGAGGCGGCCCAGTTTAAGTCGACGCTGATCGGCACGGAGCATATTCTCATCGCCATGTTAAAGGACAGTGAGTGTTCCGCAGCCAGGCTGCTTGCCACCATGAATGTGAATTTTCAGAGAATGTATGTGGATCTTCTGGCCTCCATGGGGGCCGACACCTCCCGGTACAAAGAGGAGTTTGACGGGAGAGGCCGCGGCAAAGGAAAGAGCACGACGCCGACCCTGGACAATTACAGCAGGGATTTGACCGCCCTGGCCAGGGAGGGAAAATTGGATCCGGTCATCGGCAGAGAGCATGAGATCGAGCGGGTCATCCAGATCTTGAGCAGGAGGACGAAGAACAATCCCTGCCTGATCGGTGAGCCGGGAGTGGGAAAGACTGCCATCACGGAAGGGCTGGCCGGCAAGATCGTGGAGGGGAGCGTTCCGGATACGGTGAAGGAGAAGCGGGTGGTGACCCTGGATCTTTCCGGTATGGTGGCCGGCTCCAAATACCGGGGAGAGTTCGAGGAGCGGATCAAAAACGTGCTCCGGGAGGTGCGTTCCGACGGGAATGTACTGCTATTTATCGATGAGCTCCACACCATCATCGGGGCAGGGGGAGCGGAAGGCGCCATCGACGCTTCCAATATTTTGAAGCCGTCCCTGGCCAGAGGCGAGATCCAGCTCATCGGCGCGACCACCATCGACGAGTATCGGAAATACATTGAGAAGGATGCGGCCCTGGAGCGCAGGTTCCAGCCGGTGATGGTGGAGGAGCCTTCCGAGAGCGAGACTGTGGCTATTTTGAGAGGACTTAAGGACAAGTACGAGGAGCACCATCAGGTGACCATTACTCCGGATGCCATTGAGGCGGCGGTAAAGCTCTCCGCAAGATATATTAATGATCGGTTCCTGCCGGATAAGGCTATTGACCTCATTGACGAGGCATCCTCCAAGGTGCGGCTGACTACCTATGTCGCCCCGGAGGAGATCGGAAAATTGGAGGAGGAATACGCCCGCCTGGAAGAACAGAAGGTGGCGGCGATTCAGGCGGAAGCCTACGAGAAGGCGGGGGAGATCAAGAAGAAGCAGCTCAAGAAAAAGGAGCGGAAGGAGAAGCTTCTTGCCAAATGGGAAAAGGAAAAGAGCAGCAAAAAGCTTTATGTGACGGAGAATGAAATCGCCGATGTGGTGTCCGGCTGGACGAAGATTCCGGTGAAGAAGCTTTCGGAGGGAGAGGCAGAGCGGCTCAAGAATCTGGAAGGGATCCTTCACGGACGGGTGGTAGGCCAGGAAGAGGCGGTGAGCGCCGTTTCCAAGGCCATCCGCAGAGGACGCGTGGGGCTTAAAGATCCGAATCGCCCCATTGGTTCATTCTTGTTCTTAGGCCCCACCGGTGTGGGCAAGACGGAGCTTTCCAAGGCATTGGCGGAAGCCATGTTCGGCAGTGAAAATGCCATGATCCGGGTGGATATGTCTGAATATATGGAAAAGCACAGCGTTTCCAAGATCGTTGGCTCGCCGCCTGGATATGTTGGGTACGAGGAGGGCGGTCAGCTCAGTGAGAAGGTGCGCCGCAATCCCTATTCCGTCATTCTCTTTGACGAGATTGAGAAGGCGCATCCGGACGTGTTTAACATTCTCTTACAGATCTTGGACGACGGCCACGTCACCGATGCCAAGGGAAGGAAGATCAATTTCAAAAATACCATTCTCATCATGACATCCAACGCGGGGGCGTCCCGGATCATTGAGCCCAAACGGCTGGGATTTGGGGCTGTGAGCAGCGAGACGGAGGATTATGAGTACATGAAGAACGGCGTCATGGAAGAGGTGCGCCGGATCTTCAAGCCGGAATTTTTAAACAGGATTGATGAGACCATTGTGTTCCACGCCCTGAATAAGGAACATATGGGCGAGATCGTGGATATTATGATGGAG
>CAJUOF010000339.1 GCA_910587905.1 uncultured Lachnospiraceae bacterium | reverse complement strand
GTGCTCTTCCGATCTGGCCGTGCGGGAGAGCGTGGGCTGGTATTACTGGACCCATCAGCTTCTGGAGGTGAGCGGGGCCGATGCGGCGGCATTTTTGGACCGGCTCTATGCCTGCCCCGTCGGGAATCTGAGGGTGGGGAGGGAGCGGTACACCACCATGCTCAATGAAGAGGCAAAGATCATCGACGACGTCGTGGTCTTCCGGCTGGAAGAGGAAAAATTCTGGGTCTCCACCCTGTTTTTGAAGAAGCTGGTCAGGTGGATGGATGCCCACAGGGAAGGGTTCGAGGTATCTTATGAGGACGTGACGCCGAAGTTTGACATGTATGCGGTCCAGGGGCCGAAATCGAAGGAGCTTGTCAACGGGCTTGTGGAGACGCCGGTGGACGAGCTGAAATTCTTCTCCTTTATGGAAAACAAGGTGGACGGCGTGCCCGTGGTCGTGAACCGGGCGGGATTTTCCGGTGAAAAGCTGGGATATGAGATCTACATCGCTCCGGAGAAGGGAGAAATGCTGGAAGTAAAGCTTGGGACGGAGGCGGAGGCCCTTGGCGGGGCGCAGGTCACGGATTTCCAGGTCATGGCCTGGACGCTTCCCACGGAGAAGGGCTTCTATTACATGAGGGACCTGATGCATGCCAACCCGCTGGAGGTGGGCCTGGACAGGGGGATCGGCTGGGAGAAGGAGTTTATCGGCAGGGAAGCGCTCTTAAAGATTAAAGAAGAGGGAATCCAAAATATCATGGTCGGCTTTACCATGGAGGAGGCGGACGTCCGCATCAACGGCAAGGACCTGGGAGGCCCCGGAACGCCGGTCCTGAAAGACGGCGAGGAGGTCGGCCGGGTCTCCAAGTGCAATTACAGCTATGTGCTGGACAAGGTGATCGGCTACATCTACGCAAAGGCCGGGACGGTGTCCGAGGGGGACGTGGTGACGATCCGGGGAGCGGAGGCTAGGATCTGCGGGACGGTGTTCGTGCCGTAATGGAAACAGGAACGCCTGAATAGAGAAAACTAAACCGGAGGAAGCTGCCGTTTGGCGGCCTCCTCCGAAGTGCAGGGAATTGTGGGGGCGAAATGCGACAGACTGAGATTTCCGCTTGATTGAACCGCCATTGTTTGCTATGATAAAAACGGTTAAGGAAGCAGTGGGAGACCGGGAAGGCGGGGAAAGATGTCCGGGTTCGGACATTCGCCGATCTGGTCTGTGTTATATTGGGGGGAATGACCGGTGAAAAGGACAGGATTTGACAACGAAAAGTATCTGCGGATGCAGTCGGCCCATATCAGTGAGCGGATTTCCCAGTTCGGCGGGAAGCTGTATCTGGAGTTTGGCGGGAAGCTCTTTGACGACTATCACGCCTCCCGGGTGCTGCCGGGTTTTGAGCCGGACAGCAAGTTGAAAATGCTCTTGCAGATCAAGGAGCGGGTGGAGATCGTGGTGGCGCTCTCGGCCGCCGACATCGAGGCCAACAAGGTGCGGGGGGATCTGGGGATCACCTATGATTCGGACGTGCTGCGGCTGATCGACGAGTTCCGGGGCATCGGTCTCTACGTGGGCAGCGTGGTCCTGACCAGGTATCAGGGACAGCCGGCGGCCGCAGCGTTCCAAAAGCGGCTGGAAACATTGGGCGTGAAGGTCTACCGCCATTATCCCATCGAGGGATATCCCTCCAACCTGGCGAAGATCGTCAGCGATGAGGGCTACGGGAAGAACGAGTTCATCGAGACGACCAGGGAGCTGGTGGTGGTGACGGCGCCGGGCCCCGGCAGCGGCAAGATGGCCACCTGCCTGTCCCAGCTCTATCACGAGCACAAACGGGGGATCCGGGCGGGCTATGCCAAGTTTGAGACCTTCCCCATCTGGAACCTTTCCCTGAAGCATCCGGTGAATCTGGCCTACGAGGCGGCCACGGCGGACCTGGACGACGTCAACATGATCGACCCGTTCCACCTGGAGGCCTACGGGGAGACCACGGTCAATTATAACCGGGACGTGGAGATCTTCCCGGTGCTCTCGGCCATGCTGGAGAAGATCATGGAGACCTGCCCCTACAAGTCCCCGACGGACATGGGCGTCAACATGGCGGGCAACTGTATTTTTGACGACGAGGCGGTGAAGGAGGCCTCCCGCCAGGAGATCATCCGCCGCTATTACACGGCCCTCTGCGGCCGCAGGAAGGGGCTGACGGCCGACAACGTGGTCTACAAGCTGGAGCTTCTCATGAAGCAGGCGGGGGTGACGGCGGAAGAGCGGGCCGTGGTGCGGCCGGCGCTCCTTAAGGAGGAGGCCACGGGGGAGCCGGCGGCGGCCATGGAGCTTCCCGACGGGACCATCCTCACCGGCCGGACCTCGGAGCTGATGGGCCCCTCCTCGGCCCTTCTCCTGAACGCCCTCAAGACCCTGGGCGGCATCGAGGACGGCGTCCATCTGATCTCCCCCACCATCATCGAGCCGATTCAACAATTGAAGGTCGGTTCCCTGGGCAATAAAAACCCCAGGCTCCACACCGACGAGGTGCTGATCGCCCTCTCCATCTGCGCCGCCACGGACCCGGAGGCGAAGCGGGCCATGGACCAGCTTCCGAAGCTCCAGGGCTGCGAGGCCCACTCCACGGTGATCCTCTCCCACGTGGACGAGCAGATGTTTCGGCGTCTCGGTGTCAACATTACCTACGAGCCCAAATACCAGAGTTCCAGGCTGTACCATGTATAGAGGAAGATTTTTTCCGGGATCAAGGAAAACATGCCATCCCGGAGCGGTCGGGGCGTCTGCCGGTGTTTTTCTATATTGCTTTGACCGCCAGAGTTAATGCCCGTATGATCTGACCCTGATCCATGGACGGCTGCCCGTCCTTCGCCTGCTCGGGAAGAAACGGTACATGGATAAAACCTACTTGCATCCATTATATAATTAGGCGATTGCGAAACGTGGAATTGTCGAGTGGATTCTGACAATTGATCCATCCAAAGCCTGCAGCGCCAACCATTCCAACGAGC
>CAJUOF010000338.1 GCA_910587905.1 uncultured Lachnospiraceae bacterium | reverse complement strand
TTTCCGTTTTTCCAAAAACTGGAGAATCCATCAAATACCGAAGGATTCAGAGGCATTATACCATGAAAACGGGAAGTTTGGAAGCATTAACTCTAAGTTTCCATATTTTTGTCTGCCTGTCTCATGAGCAGACAGGTTTCCGTGTGGGGGCAAGTTCCGTAGGCACAGTCCGCCTGGCTTAAGGAACGCTTTCCGTCTTTTTCCACAAATTCGCAGAACACGGTACGTGTCTCGTTGAGGGCCTTGCAAAAGCCACTGTACATCTCCTCGATGATTGTCTCTTCCATCTTTTCTCCCATCCTTTCTTTCATCCCTCTCCCGTTCCGGGCAATTGCAGCCACAAACCTTGGAAGGACATTCCGGTCATATGTCCGTCCAAAGCCCTCTGCGCCGTGAAGACGAGACCATGGAAAACAGGAGGGCCCTTGCCCGAGTGTTTTCCTCTCTTATGGGCTCGCCGGAACGCTTGGCGCAGCAGGCTTTGGACGGACATATCGCCGGAATGTCCCTCCAATTTTCTCCCCGCTCACTCTCCGCCCACATAGCTCTTGTCGACGGTGATCACGCACTCTGTCTGGCTGTCACAGAGCTTTAACCGCTCCTCCAGCTCCCTCTTGACCGCTTCTGCCTCCTCGTCCTTCATCTCATAAGGCACCACGATATCGAAGAAGAGCCGGATCCTTCCTCTCCCTCTCACCACCCGGAAATCATGGAGGGTGATCCTCCCGTCCAACTCATCCAGGATCTCCAGCACCGCTTGTTTCCGCTCTTCCCAGTCCGGATCCTCATGCTCCACCGGATCCATATGAATCACCAGGAGAACGCCGAGCTGTTCCTTCGCCTCCCTCTCGATCCGGTCAATAACCTCGTGGATTTCTTCCATCCGTCCATGGGCGTCCACCTCCGCATGAATGGAAGCCATGTTGGTGGAGGGTCCATAGCTGTGGACCAGCAGATCGTGAGTCCCCAGAATTCCCCGGTAGCTTTCCACAAACTCCTTGATCCTCCGGTAAAGGGAAGGGTCGATGGCCTCGCCGATCAGCGGCTTCAAGGTATCCCTCGCAATCCCGATCCCGGCCAGAATCACGGCCACGGACACGGCCATACCGATATAGCCGTCGATGTTGAGCTGAAAGAGTCCATAGAGAGCCACGGACACCAATGTCGCCGAAGTCACCAACACGTCGCCCAGGGAGTCTGCGGCCGTGGCCTCCATGACCTTGGAGCCGATCCGCTTCCCCAGCCTTTTGTTGAACAGGCCCAGCCACAGCTTCACGCCGATGGAGAGAGCCAGGATTACCAGCGAAACGGCATGAAAGCCCAGTTCCTCCGGGTTCCTGACCTTTCCGAAGGAGGTCTTCATGAAGGTCCATCCCACCTCGATGACCAGAAAGGAAACGATCAGAGCGGCCACATACTCCATCCGGCCGTGGCCGAAGGGATGATCCTTATCCGCCGGCCGCTCTGCCATCTTGACACCGACCAGGCTGATGATCGACGAGGCCGCATCGGAAAGATTGTTGACCGCATCGGAAATCACGGAGATGCTGTTTAAAAACAGGCCCAGGAACAGTTTCGCCAAAAATAAAAGCAGGTTGCAGCAGATCCCCACTCCGCTGGCGAGGACGCCGTAGGCCGTCCGCACCTTCGCCCGTTTCACCTGATTGTAATCCTTTACGAACCTCCGGACAAGAAATTCTGTCATGCCTCTGCCTCCTAATAGTTCACTTCCATTAACGTAAGCCCCTTTGCCGGTGCCGTCTGTCCGGCCAGACGCCGCTCTCCCGAGGCCAGAATGCGCTCCATATCCGTGGGATCCCGCAGTCCCAGACCGCACTCCACCAAAGTCCCCACGAGGATCCGCACCATGTTCTGGAGAAAACCGTTCCCCTCGAAGATCAAATCAACCCTTGCGCCGTCCGGGCTTTCTTCTATTTTAATACGGTCAAGCCTGCGCACCGTGGACTTTTTCATATGACGGTTTCCACAAAAAGCCCTGAAATCATGCTGTCCCACAAGAAAGTCGGCCGCTGCCCTCATGTTATCTATATCCGGTTTTTCGGAAAGCTGCCACACATATTTCCGGTCAAAGACCGGTTTTCCCCCTCCCACATAGAGCCGGTAGCGGTACACCTTCCCCACGGCGCTAAGGCGGCTGTGGAACCGGTCCGAGGCCGCCTTAAGGTCCCGCACCGCAATGTCGTCTGGCAAATATTCATTGATCGTATCCAAAAGCTCTTTCTCGGAAAGCTCCGTGTCCATCCGGAAATTGGCCGTCTGTCCCAGGGCATGGACGCCGGCGTCGGTGCGGCCGGAGCCGTGGACGGAGATTTCCGTGCCGGCCATCCTGGAAAGCAGCGTCTCCAACTTTCCCTGAATCGTGTTTTCCGTATTTTTCTGTTTCTGCCAGCCGTCATAGCGGGTCCCGTCGTAGCTGATGGTCATTTTATAGTTTTTTAACATAGCGTCCTCCGGTCGTCGTTCCAGTATACCATAAAATACGGTTTTTGATAACCATCAGTTTCCACTTGAGTTTCCATTCAAGCAAACCGTACCTTCATCTCTTCTTCCGGTATCTGTGAGAGATAACGGCGGACCTGCGGCCATATCTCCTCCATTTTTTCTTTGGGGATCCCCCAGATGGAGGCGCTGGAATCGGCACAGTGCACAAACAATTCCATAGGCTCATATTTCTCCGGATACTCGCACAGCATCCTCATGCAGCAAACCACATAACCGTAAACAGAGGCAAAGGCAAGCGGCACAATGTCCTTCTTCGCCCAGAAAGCGCCCCACATATGATCGTAAACCGCATAATAAAAATAAGAAATATCTTTTTTTCCGGTATAAACGGGATGGTCGGTACAGATCTGGAGACCGAAGCGGCGCATTTGTCCGTCTTCATGCATCTGTTTCCAAAACATATAGATCGCCAAAAGATAATGGTATTGTGGTTCCCGGCAGTATTTTTCCACGATACGCTTATTGTCAACCGCGTATTCCCACATCACCTCATAGCACATGGCCTCTTTGGACGGGAAATGGTAATACACAGTACCTCGGTTTACGTGGGCAAGGCGGCAGATATCCACATAAGAGGTTTCATGATACCCCTTTTCATAAAAGAGCCGCTTACAGGCCTGCACCACCGCTTTCCGAGTAAAAATACCGTTTTCATAATGTCCCATTGCCCCGCCCCCGAATGAATTTTGACAGATTCTCGCCTTTATTTAGATTTGTATGATATGCACAAGAAATATTTACATTTTCCATATTATATTGTATCATAATGTAAAAAATGTGTCAATCTGCACCGTTCAAATGTGCTTTTTTGACAAAACGCCAAAGGAGGAATCGCATGGAAATGAGTAAGCTGTACGAACAGAAGTATGATGCCTTCCAGAAGGCCGTAAGCCGCCAGGAAGGTGCCTGGATCCCCACTGCCATGACCAACAACGGCGGCGGTCTGTTCTGGGGCGGGAAAACCGCCTTCGACGTGGCGGGCGACCACGAGGCGTATGCGAAAGCAATCACCTCTTTCCTGGACGAGATGTGGTTGGATGTCAACATCCTGTCCGGCCTGACCACGAGCCCCCGCCGGGACGCCGCCTTCCCCACAGCGGAAAACCGCCTTGCTGCGGACGGCACCCTGACGCATTTACAGACGCCCATGATGAAGCCGGAGGAATATGACCAGCTCATCGCCGATCCCAGGGCCTTCATCGCCAATGTGCTGCTGCCCCGCAAATATCCCTATCTCTTTGAAGACCGGGACGCTGCCAAGAAGCTCCTGAAAATCTATGCGGAGGAGCAGTTGGAGATCCTTGTGGTGCAGATGGCCTATACCAACAAGTATATGACGGAACACTACGGAGTCCACAACTGCGTGAACATGGGCTCCATGATCAATACGCCCCTGGACCATATTTTCGACTATTTCCGGGGCTTCAAGGGGACGTTAACCGACCTGCGCCGCCAGCCGGACAAGGTTCGGGCCGCCCTGGACGCCATCTGGGAATACGAAAGCGCACCCAAGATGGCCGCACCCTACGACGCCTCCAAGGGCTTCCCCTTCCAGCCCTGCCACATCCCCGCCTACTTAAGCCCCAAGCAATTCAAAGAGCTGTACTGGCCCTATGAAAAGAGACTGATCGAATGGGTCTCCAGTGCCGGGGGCAAGATCTTCCTCATCATGGAAGGCCGCTGGGAGAAAATCATGGACTGCTTCCTGGAGATTCCGAAGGATTCCGTGGTCCTCGCCGTGGACGACGACGACTTCCTGAAAGTCCATGAGGTCCTGGGCGATCACCAGATCCTCTGCGGCGGTTTGAAGCTTGCGGATACTCGCCTGAAAAAATTTGAGGAAATCAAGGACGACATCAAGCGCATCATCGACACCTGTGCCCCGGGAGGCGGCCTGATCTTCTCGACCGACAAGGGCTTTTTGACCCCCGGCGACGTGAACCCCACCCTGATCGAGTGCTTTAACTTTGCCCACGAATACTCTAAGAAATAACGGACAGGAGGTTTTTTCTATGACAAATTTGGAATATCTGGATTCGATTGTTGCAGAACTGATGGCTGACACCGAGTGGGAGCTGCCCCCCGAGATGCGTTTCTTCCTTGTGGCAAACCTGGAATGGGGCCTTTTAGGACTGTAAA
>CAJUOF010000337.1 GCA_910587905.1 uncultured Lachnospiraceae bacterium | reverse complement strand
GGGACCTGCCGGAAGAAAGAGATGGAATGGGAAACCTGCGAGGAAGAAAAAAGACGGCAGGAACAGAGGGTGATCGTAAGCTGCAGGGAACTTCCCTATGAGAGGACGGTCTCTGCCTTTGAAGCGCTTTCGGATGTGCTTCAGGATTATAGAGAACTGATGGAAGAACTGCAGGCGGCAGTGATGTATGCTGCCGCGGAACGAGAAAAACAGGAGATTCAACATCAGCTTTTGGAGAACGAGGAGGAAGCCGTCGACCGGGAAGACCTTCAGAAAAAGAGGGTGGAACGGGAGAAAAAGGAACAGTGCGTACAGGCGGATCGTCTGGAGGAATTTCTGAGTTCCCCGGAAAATCAGGAAAAGGCCAGACGGTTGCATGAGATCAGAGAAGAACTGCTTAAGAGAAGTGAGGAGGAGAAGGAGCTGGGGAAACACCAGGCGGTCTGGGAAAATGAGATCCGACGGCTGGAGCCGGCGATCAAGGACGGAGAGAAGCTTGTTCTGGAAAAGGTCCGGCGGGAAGAGCGGTTTGGTCAATATTTTGAGGAAGAACTTAAGCTTGGACTGGTGTTTTCAGAGGAAGACCAGACCACAGTGGAGGCGGCCGGACGGGCGAGAGGGCTTCTCGGCGAGTCAGAACGGAACCGGTCCGTGACAGATGTGGTCTCTAATTTGGACCGGATTTTCCACGGACATAATGGCAGTCTGGTGACCTACGGAACCTTTATGGAAGAGTGCTTCGGCGAGGACGGCGGCGAGGCGTCGGTGCTGCGCAAACGTCATCGGATCTTGTCTTACGTGCAGGGAAAGCCGGTGTATTTTGAGGAATTTTATAAGCTGATCAAAGAAAAGATTGAGGAGACGGAGCTGCTAATCCGCCAGAAGGACCGGGAACTGTTTGAAAACATCCTCTCTGATACTCTGAGCAGAAAGCTGAACGCCCGCATTGCGGAGAGCAGGCGGTGGATCCAGGATATGTCCGCCCTGATGCGGAAGATGGATACCTCCATGTCCCTGAGTTTTTCGTTGGACTGGAAGGCGAAGAACGCGGAGGGGGAGGGAGAATTAAATACCGCTGAGCTGGAAAAGCTGCTGAACAGAGATAAAGAGCTTCTGACCACAGAAGATATCGAAAAAATCTCTGTCCATTTCCGGAATAAGATCTATATGGTGAAGCAGATGGCGGAGGAAAACGGCGACGTGGTGAGCTATATGGATCTGGTGCGGGAGGCGCTGGATTACCGGAAATGGTTTGAATTTCGGATGTACTATTACCGAAATGAGGAGAACAGGCGGGAGCTGACCAATGCCGCCTTCAACCGTTTCAGCGGAGGAGAGAAGGCCATGGCTATGTATGTGCCCCTGTTTGCGGCAGTAAACGCCCAGTACAAAAAGGCGGAGCGGGACGACCTTCCGCGGATGATCGCATTGGACGAAGCCTTTGCAGGAGTGGACGACAAAAATATCAGCAGCATGTTTGAGCTGGTTCGGAAATTTGATTTCGATTATATCATGAATTCCCAGGTGCTCTGGGGTTGCTATCCGTCCATTCCCGCCCTGCGCATCGCCGAACTCTTAAGGCCGTCCAATTCCCAGGTGGTGACCGTGATCTATTACCTGTGGAACGGAAAACAGAAGATCATCGAGGAGCAGTGAACCGAATATGTGCGAGAATCGGACTTTGGAGGAATGTGTTTCGTTTTTTAAGAAAAACGCTGCCTATGACCGTCTGTTTAAGGAGATGGGGAGAAAATACAGGAAATACGGAAAATTGACCGGGAAGCTTTCTCTGGAAGGTCTCTCGGGGGAGGAAGCTTTGGCTCTCGGAAGGGTTCTCGGAGAAACCGTTCCTCCGGGAGACCAAAAGATTCCTGTTTCCAGGCTGCAGGCTGCCCTTGGTGAGACGAGATATCGAGGTGTGGAGCTCAAGGAGCTTCTTTTCGCATACTTCGGCGGAACTCTTGTGACGGACAGCCAGAGGCGGGAGAAAGACAGAAAAGAAAAAGAGCAGTTTTGGGCTAAGCTGGCCGACAGCGCAGAGACAGAGTTTGGACAGACGGCAGAAGCGGTCCGCTGGGTAAAAGCGGCAGCAGAACAGAAAAAATACGGCTGGCAGCTGATCCGGAAGGAGTGGGAGAAATCGCCAAAGCAAATCCGGGAAACCGTTCTTTTCGTGTGCCGGGCCCTGGAACTTCTGCCTGAGAAAAAGGAACAGGGTGGGATCCGACTGGCGATGTTGGGCGCGGAGATCACCAAAAATCCCCATTACTTTGACAGACAACAGACGGCGGGACGCCTGCTGCTTTTGGCGCTGGGCTTCCTCCTGGAAGTGGAGGAGCCAAAAACCCAGGAGGAGGTCCTGACCCTCTACTACCAGGCCGGGATCCGGCCGGACGATATCTCCAGTTTCACCGTCTGCTTCGGAATCCATCTTTACACGGAAAACGGGGAACATGAGGCGTACCGGCACTTTATTGAGATGGGAGAAAAATATGTTCTGACCCTCTCCAATTTAAACCGGATTGTGGAGGCGAAAAGCCGCGACGGGAGGGTCTTCATCCTGGAAAATCAGATGGTGTTCTCCCAGCTTTGCGAGAGGCTGAACGGACGGGAAGAAGCCAGGGAATATGCCCTTGTCTGCACCTCCGGCCAGATGAAGACGGCATCCCTGATCCTCATCGATCTTCTGGTAGCCTCCGGCTGCCGGCTGTATTATTGCGGCGATATTGATCCGGAGGGGATGGAGATTGCCGACCGGATCGTGGCGAGGGCTCCCGGTCGGATTTTTCTCTGGAGAATGACAGAGGAAGACTATTACCGTTCCATCTCCCATGAGACTTTGCCGGAAGTGCGCCTGAAAAAGCTGGATAAAATTGGAAATAAGGAGTTGAGAGAACTCGCCGAAGTGGTCAGGAGAGAGAAAAAGGCAGGCTATCAGGAACATTTGATGGAGTTGTTATTTTGTGATATTTTAGAGAAAGGACTTGATGCAGGAATATGCCGCATCATGGTGTGAGAAAGATAGAGATGAGTACAGGGATTATGGAACAAAAGGTAAGAGTACTCAGTAAGGAACAATTGCAGGACATTCTGCTGAAACTGGAAGATGTTTTATCGGAGGAACAGTGCAGGGAGCTTTCGAAGCTGCTGGACGAATACGTCGGCATGGGTTCGGAAGCGGGGCGGGCAGAGTTGCCCGTGCGGATGTCCCAGGAGTTTGTAGACGAAAAGTTGGAACAGCTTAAAAGGTGGATGCAGCAGATACAGCTATTGGGACAGGGACTGGATCATCAATTATTATGACAACCAGGGAATCGGAACTAAGCTCACCTCAATGGTTCAGTTTGCGAAAGATTGCGTGAATGACGGACGATATGAAGGAGCTGGCGCTTTTGACCTTGTATGCGGATTATCAGGTGCAGGCGTCAGAGGACCGGGCAGAGCTTGACGGGAAGGAGCAGTTCTGGAAGGATTGGATCGCGCTTCTGGAGACAAAGAAGGGGAGTGCGGAGGCAAGACTTTTGCAGGAGGTCGTTTTACATGAGGAAGGCGCGGAAGGGTTTGTGAGGCTGGCGGACAAAAATTATAAGGTTCACCCTTCCCTGTACCTGGCAGTCATGAAGGAGTATGAACATATTCATGATTATGGCAAAATAGAAGAGATTGGGGAACAGGCTCTTGAGAAAATAGAAAAGAAGCTGGTTGTCCGGAGCGAGACAGCATTAAAGGCGGCATATGCGTCCGACTGCCTGCAGCACAGAGAAAAGATGATGAGGTTCTGTTGGGAAAGCTTCCTTTCTGAACCTACGGTCCGAAATTTCTTGCGGTTGTTTGGAATCTGCTAAATTCCATTAGAGAACATATCAAAGAACGCCCCCATATCCGAAGATACAAGAGCGTCATCAATCCGTTAGGGGCAGAGATATTTTTTCATCTGCACCTTTATCTTTTCTCTGGCAAGAACGACAGACCGCCTAACCGCCTGTGCCGTGCAATGCTCCATTGCAGCAATATCATAGTAATTGAAATCGTACTCGTAATAGAGCAG